>CAMZEK010000016.1 GCA_947305795.1 uncultured Bacteroidales bacterium
CAACCAACAACCAAAGCAGCCTGAACGCTATTCCGTCAAGGCTTACCCCGAGACGAGAAAAGACACCACCGTCGTTGACGACTACTTCGGCACGAAGGTCGCCGACCCGTACCGTTGGCTCGAAAACGACACCTCCGCCGAGACCGCACAATGGGTCAAGGCGCAGAACGAAGTCACGCAAGACTACCTGAGCCACATCCCCTTCCGCAATGCCATCAAGGACCGCTTGACGCAAATCGTTAATTACGAGCGTTATAGTATGCCTTCAAAGGAACACGGCCGCTTTATCTACTCGAAGAACGACGGTCTCCAGAACCAAAGCGTCATTTACATGCAACAGACGCTTGACGGCGAGCCTACCGTCTTGTTAGACCCCAACAAACTCTCCGACGACGGCACCGTCTCATTGGGCGGCATCAGCTTCTCCAACGACGGCAAATACATGGCCTACACCATCCAACGCAGCGGCTCCGACTGGGTTGAGATCTACGTGAAGGACATGGCCACTCTCGAACTCCTCCCCGACCACATCGAATGGGCCAAGTTCACAGGCGCCTCGTGGTACAAGGACGGCTTTTTCTATGCCGCCTACGACCGCCCTGAAGCCGGCAAGGAGTTCAGCAACGTGAACGAGAACCACAAAATCTACTACCACAAACTCGGCACGCCGCAGGAACAAGACGAACTTTTCTATAGCAATCCCGCCCAGCCGCGCTATTTCCACTCGGTTGACCTCACCGAGGATGAACACTATATGTTCCTCTTTGAAAGCGGTCAAGGCGCTGGCAGCACGCTGTGGATCAGGGATATGGAAGACCCGAAAGGCAAGTTCGTGCAGATTGCCGACGACATGGACTACCAGTATAGTCCCATCGATGTGATTGACGGCACTTTGTACATCTTCACCAACTACAACGCGCCCAAGGGCCGTATTTGTAAGGTGTCGGCCAAAGCCCCGCAGATGGAGAACTGGGTGGACGTGATTCCCGAAAACGAGAACGTCATCGCTGGCATCAGCCTCGCCAAAGGCAAGATGATTGTTACCTACGACCAAGACGCCTCCAACCACGCATACGTCTATACCATGGACGGCAAGCAACTCAACGAAATCGCCCTGCCCACCTACGGTGCCGTCGGATTCAGCAGCAAATACGAAGAGCCTGAGGTGTTTTACGCCTTTACCTCCTTCGCTTTCCCGACCACGATTTACCAATACAACATCGACGACAACACCTCGACGGTGTTCCGCGCGCCCGCCATTGACTTCAAGTCGGACGACTACGTCACCGACCAGGTCTTCGTCACCTCGAAAGACGGCACCAAGGTCCCGATGTTCCTGACCTACAAGAAAGGCATGCAGAAAGACGGCACCAACCCGACCTTCCTGTATGGCTACGGCGGCTTCAACATCACCCTCAACCCGGGCTTCAGCACCTCGCGTCTGCCCTTCCTCGAGAACGGCGGCATCTACGCCCAGATGAACCTGCGCGGCGGCAACGAATACGGTGAGGAATGGCATATCGCCGGCACCAAGTTGCAGAAACAGAATGTGTTCGACGACTGCATCGCCTGCGCCGAATACCTTATTAATAACAACTACACTTCGCCGAAGTACTTGGCATTGAACGGAGGTTCTAACGGTGGTCTGCTTGTCGGTGCTGTCGTTAACCAGCGTCCCGACCTCTTTGCTGTGGCCGTGCCGCAAGTCGGCGTGATGGACATGCTGCGCTACCACCTCTTCACCATCGGCTGGAACTGGGCCAGCGACTACGGCACCAGCGAGGACGACGAGGCCATGTTCAAGGCTTTGTATGCCTACTCGCCGCTGCACACCATCAAGAGCGGTGCTGACGTACACTATCCCGCCATCATGGTCACCACTGCCGACCACGACGACCGTGTGGTGCCCGCCCACTCGTTCAAATATGCCGCTGCCTTGCAGGCTGCCCAGACTGGCGACCAGCCCAAGATCATCCGCATCGACACCAAGGCCGGACACGGCGGTGGCAAGCCCATCTCCAAGGTTCTGGAAGAACAAGCCGATATTTATTCGTTTATCCTCTATAATATGGGAGCGAATTATCCTAAGGAGGCGAAATAATTGTAGACATTAGTATACTGAAAACGCCCGTCAAGAATGTCTTGGCGGGCGTTTGTTGTTTATTCAAAATACTTCATTCCATCTCCAACTCCTCGTACTCATACCCGACCTTCTCCCCAACCGTCAGCACCAAATAACTCGGGGTGATTTTGCCCTCATTAAGATTGTCGGTCATCAGGTATTGCACCCCGCCGAACTGACGCTGCTCGCGCATGTGGAAGTGGCCCATTACGACCGCTTCGACGTTATGGTTGCTCATCAAGTCCATGAAGGCGTATTGCTCATCCTGAGGCAAGTTAGCCGCCGGCGTGGTGGTGTAGTTGTACGAGGTGCGGAACATCCAGTTGTGACTAATCACAATGCAATGACGGTATTCGTTACGATGCTCAAGTTGCCCCTTCAACCACTCTGTCTGACGCTGGCCAAAAGTGCCGTTGCCCGAATCGAGGAAGATATAGAGGTCTTGGAAGCCGCCGACAGTCTTCACGGTTACGGTATAAGTCGAAGTATGGAAATACTGCTTGAAATACGCTGCACAATCGAAATACACATCATGGTTGCCAAGGACGAGGAAACACGGGTCAGGCTTGTCTTGTGTCAAGGAATCAAAGCGAAGAGCGTCATTGGTCATCCTAAAGCCCGTCTCGCCGCTTTGGTTGACCATATCGCCCGCATGGATGGCAAACAAGGCGTTCGAGTCATTGCGCTCGGCAGTGATGTACTGATACAGGCGATCATCGGAGCCTCTCGAAACGAAAGTATCGTATTCAGAATAATGCGAATCGGAACAGGAATAGACACGGTATACATCCGGAGCATTCTCAATGACGGGCATCCCGTTTTGCGCGTTGTAGTCGAGCCAGTCGGCCACACGCTGCTCGGTGTCGCTACGGTTGACGACCATTCCCGCAATGTCAAGTCTATTGCAGCCCGTGGACAAAATCATGGCGGCTGCGGCCATTAATATAAGGTGATGTTTTTTCATGGTCTTCAGTTTTTAGGTTTCCAAATCAGTCCGACATTGCCAAACCAGCCGTTGTATTGCGACGAAAGGTTGAGCACCCCACAAGGATGCAGTCCCGCTTCGGCGGTGATTCTCAAGCCGTTGCCGAAGTCGTAGTAACCATTCAAGCTATAGAAAAACAAGGTAAAACGCTCGATGACGAAGTCTCTGTAATTTGAGATTCTCGCGCCCACGTTCCAAGAATGTTGTTGGTCGAAAATGTTCCCTTCAATACAAAAAGTGACGTTCATCGGCTCGAAAACCACATCCATGCCACCGTTTTTGCGCAGCGGAATGGGAGCTGTAAAGCGGTTGGTCAGACCGAGCTGGAAGTTAAAATGCCGACTACGCCAGCCCAGATCCAGCAAAGCGTTGAACTCCTGCAAGTTATATTTGGGAAACAGACGGTAAAGGTAACGGTTCTCCAAATAGAGCGTGCCTTTCTTGGCTTGCAATAGCTTGGTCTGCCACTGCAGGTTGATGGCATGACGATTGAGGGTGGTGCCTTGATAGCCAAAGCCGATGTCGAAGTTTTCAGCAAGCTGATAATCAGCTTTTAATGCAAGCGACGCGCTACTTCCTGAAGTGCGGGTATAATCGTACTCGCCGTAGGTCTGAAGCGTCCATTGCGCCTTCGCGGCAAAAACAAGGAGCAACAGAAAAAGGGTAAATAATGGTTTTTTCATAAAAAAAGAATTTGTGGCGCAAAAATAAGGAAAACACTTGAATCCTCAACCAAAAACCTTACAACGGTAAAACTTCCGTTCAACCAAGGTTCCGCACCTGCGTATTGTCAAAAATGAACGGTTTTCCTTATACAATGCAACTTTTTTGATATTTTTGCGCCTAATTAATCTATATGACAAAATCAAAAGACCAATCTTCAACAAAATTCAAAGCAATGAAAAAGAAACAACTAATCCCCGTGCTGCTCGTCCTCTTCGGACTGACCAGCCTTTCGTTCATGGCCAATGATGGCGTTACACTCAGGCTGAAACCGCAGCAAGGCAAGTCCTACACCATCACCTCCAAAGCCAATATAATGACGGTGATGGAAGTGCAAGGACAAATGATGAACCAGCAGCAGCACATGGAAACGCGCCAGTCGTTCACCGCAAAAAGCGTCACCGACACAGAGTCGCTGATTGAAACCCAGATTGAGGCCATCAAGATGTCCATCTCGCAAATGGGCATGAAACTGGAGTACGACTCAGAGAACCCCGAAAAGACCAGCCCCTTGTTGGCTGGACAGACCGCCGAAATGGACAAGGTCATTAAGAAGATGGGAACCGTCAAGTACGATGCCTTGGGCAACATCATCGACTCACTCGACCTCGAAATGAGCCAATTAGGCGCCGCCATCACCCAACTTCCCGACAAGGAATTAAGCGTTGGCAGCTCCTGGAGCTTCAAGAAGAACCAAAGCATCAGCGGCACCGAAATCACCGCCAACATGACCTACACCGTCACCGCCATCTCCAAGAAAAGCATCAATGTGAGCATCAACGGCACCGTTGAAGGCACAGATGAAATCAGCGGTACATACGAAGGAACAGCCAGTATCCATCCGCAGACCGGCATTGTCATTCAAAGCAGCACCAAGTCCAACATCTCCATGACCGTCAACGAACAAGGCCTAAGCATTCCCGTGACAATGGTGGGAACTACGACGGTTGAGGTAAAATAACATAACGCATCAACACCATGAAACACTATTGTTTACTCCTCTCGGCTTTGTTGTGGGCTTTCGTCGCCACAGCACAAACTCCCAAGCCACAGCCGCTCACTCAAGAGGAATTTGAGGCGCTCTGCCCCACCCCACCCATGGGTTGGAATAGTTGGAACAAGTTCGGCTGCGACGTCAGCGAGCAACTGCTGATGGAGGCTGCCGATGCTTTGGTGTCGTCGGGCATGAAAGACGCTGGTTATGAGTACATTGTTGTGGACGATTGTTGGCAGATAGACCGCGACGCCAACGGCAACATCATCTGCGACCCAGAACGTTTCCCACACGGCATGAAGTACGTCGCCGACTACATCCACTCCAAAGGGCTGAAGTTCGGGCTTTACTCCTGCGTCGGCACCCACACCTGCGCAGGCCGACCTGGCAGCATGGGCCACGAATACCAAGATGCGCTTTTCTATGCCCGCACTGGCGTGGACTACCTGAAATACGACTTTTGCAACAACCGTGGTACCAACTCCAAGACCGCCTACACCATCATGCGCGAGGCCTTGAAGGAAGCCGGTCGTCCCATCGTGTTCAGCATTTGCGAGTGGGGCAGCACCAAGCCTTGGGAATGGGCGCAAAGCATCGGACACCTCTGGAGAGCTACTGGCGATATCATCAACACATGGGACGGTAAAGAGGAATGGGGCGGCCACGGCATGGTCAACATCATCGACCTCGTTCAAGACCTCTATCCCTACAACGGCCCCGGCCACTGGAACGACCCCGACATGCTTGAGGTCGGCAATGGAGGGATGAATGCTATCGAAGACCAAAGCCACTTCTCGATGTGGTGCATGTTGGCCGCGCCGCTTATGGCTGGCAACGATCTAAGCAATATGAGCGAAGACACCAAGCGCATCCTTACCAACAAAGACGTTATTGCCATCGACCAAGACCCGCTCGGCATCCAAGCGCATCTTTCCGTGGCTATGGGCGACCGTCAAATCTGGGTGAAGCAATTGGTCAACGACGAATGGGCCGTTTGCTTCTTCAACCGTGGCGACGACGCTTGGAACCTCAACTTCAACTGGAACGACATCCCCGAACTGCGCACAGTAGGTGGTGACTTCAGCGTTTATGACCTTTGGCAACACAAGGCCATCGCCAAGTCAACGGTAAAGAATGTGGTTTCAAGCATTCCTTCGCACGGCGTTCTCATGGTGCGCCTTAACCCTGGCAAATAAGCACTGCATATTCCAACAAACGAAAACAGCGGACCGAAGCCCGCTGTTTTTTTGTCTTGATTCCAAAAAGATTAGGAGTTCAGCATCACTGGCATAAGCAGCATGAGCAAATCCTCAGCCTCGTTCTCGTTTTCAACGGGTGTAAGGATGCCTGCACGGTTCGGAGCTGACATTTCAAGCTTCACCTCGTTGGAGTTGAAGTTGTTCAGCATCTCCTGGAAGAAGCGCGAGTTGAACCCAATTTCCATGTCGTCGCCCGAATAGCTGCACGATAGGCGTTCCTTAGCTTCATTGTAGAAGTCGATGTCCTCGGCAGTGAGCATGATTTCCTGCCCCGTGATGCGGAAGCGCACCTGATGCGTAGCCTTGCTGGAGAAGACTGCCACACGACGGATGGCGGCGAGGAAGGTCTGACGATCTATCGTCAATTGGTTGGGGTTGTTCTTTGGGATAACCGCCTCGTAGTTGGGATAACGACCCTCGATAAGGCGGCAAATCAATTGATAATCACCGAAAACAAACGAAGCGTTGGTCTTGTTGAACTCGATGCGGACAGGTTCGTCAGCCATAGTCGCAAGGATGTTCTTCAATTGGTTGATGGGTTTCTTCGGCATGATGAATGAGGCCACCACGTCCGACTTGACATCCAACCTTCTGTAACGCACCAACTTATGCGCATCGGTGGCGACAAAAGTGAGGTAGTTCTCGGTCATTTCCATCAGCACGCCCGACATGATGGGACGAATTTCGTCCATGCCCGTGGCGAAAACGGTCTTCTCGAAGCCCGTGGCCAGCACGTTGGCGGGAATCTCCCACACTGAGGTTTCCGTCATGACGGGCAGTTGTGGGAACTCGTCGCTCTTGTGACCTGCCAGCTTGTAACGGCCCTCGCCAGCAATCAACTCGACGGCCAAAGTGTTGTTGTCGACCGAAACCGTGATCGGCACATCGGGGAAGTTTTTCATGATTTCGAGCAGCAGACGTGCGGGAATCGTCACTTCGCCAGTACCTTCCACCATGTCAGGCACCAAGGCGACCGTCATGGTCACGTCAAGGTCCGACGAGGTGATTTTCAGTTGGTTTTCATCCAAGTGGAACAGGAAATCGTCAAGGATGGGTAAAGTGTTCTTCGAGCCGATAACACCGCTCAGGGCTTGCAGACTCTTCAGCAATTTAAGGCTTGATACTATGAATTTCATTGTGTTATAGGTTTTTATATTCTTTTGTTTGAATCGGTAAAAATACAAATAATTACAATATCATCACGAATAATCTAAAATTTTTCCTATTTTTTTCCTTCTCATTCTATTCCTGCGTATCTTAGTCTGTTGAGGAAATCCAGCATCGACTCGTAAGGCACTGCAACATACTGGAACGATTTGCCGTTCTTGGTCACCGTGCGGCTCTTCTCCTTCGTGTCATACATGCGCTGATTAATGTCGCCGTAGGTGGCGTGCACCAAAAGCTGGCCATCACCGCAGTTGTAGTTAATATAGGTCATGAACATGTCGTTTTGGAAGAAATAAGTGATGTTGCCCAAGCGACGGTCGAACATCACATAGCCATCCACATACTTGTTGACAACATGATTCCCGAAGTTGCCCAAGCCAATTTTACCGACTGAAATGAATGCGCGTAGTTGATCGTTCCAAACCATTTTCAAATCGGGAATAACAATGGTATTACTATAAAAATCAGATATTTCCATTTGTGGATAGCCTTCCAGTTCGATGCTTTTCCGACGTTCCTCTGTTTTCTGCTCATCGTTCTCGGAGCGGAAATAATCCAAGTACTCCGTTTGTGTCAAATCGATGGACAAGCCTTCCATATTGGCATATACATCAGCCATGGCTTCCAACACTTTATCGTCAAAAACTGGCGCATTCAGCACATTCAATCCATTAAAAATAAGGCTGTCATTAGGATATTGCGTATAGCTGCCATGCATAACGAAATCCAACAGATTCACATCGAAACCCAAATCAAAACTGCCATGCCCGCTGATGACGCCACGCGAGTCTAGGTCGTGATAAGTGTCATATTGCGTCGTGTCGGTGACCACAAAACGCAGATTGTCAGCATCATACCAAAGCCAACCGTTTGAAGGAGCGGTCTCATCGGTATCCATTCTCCCCTTCTTGGGTGTAAGGAATGACGCGAAATAACCGCCATCAATAGCCAACTCGTAATACAAACCGTTATACATCTCAGGATTTTGCTTGCGGATGGCATTTATATTAATAGGTATACGGATGTTTCGCGGATTGATGGAAGCAGACGACACAAACCAGTTGTTCAGCGACTTCAACGTGTCGGCAGTTGCGGCAAGCTCAACCGACCCCACGTTTTTCGCTTCATCCACGGAATTCGTTGAATCCTTTTCTATTTCCACAGGCACCAAGGAATCAAGCACCATTTTGGCAGGCTCAACAGCCAGCGGCTCTTCAAAAGCCAGCAGCGCATACTGACCATCAAAATAACCGTAAGGTTCTGTCGCCTTCAAAGTCATACGACCTTGGAAGCCAAATTGCGTGCTCAACTTAAAATCTGCATTATCAGCAATATGAGCGAAACCATGCGTCACGCCACCAATGGGAGTGATAGTATCCAGATGTATCGGAGTGCTTTGGCCTTCAGCGTTGGTGTAATCCCAAATGCCTTGAGCCGTATAATGGTTGCGACCGTGGATATTGACTACGGCATCCTTATATAGGTGATAACCGTTAAGCGTGTCAGCCAGCAGTTCGCCGTTGATGGGTTCAAGCTTCGACTCGGCGTTGATGTCCACATCGTGCATGTAGGGGAATACAGCGGCATCCGCAACACGGATAATCTTCACATCATGGGCATGGATGACGTAATTGGTCATGTCATATTCAGCACTCATACTGTAGAACTGCAACGAATCCTGCTCAGGCACAAGCGAAATGAACTTTGAGGCATTGCTGTGGATGGCCAAAAGTTCCTCACGCGTGGTAGCGGTGGCATAACTGCCAAAGGTCTCCACAGGATTGTAGACATGCAGACTATTGGTGGCCATATCCCACTCGGCTTCCTTGAGCGAACAAATGTATTGGTTCATCGGGAAATCGAGGTTACTGTTGTCGTCCAGATAGTCATACTTCACCTTCTGACTATCGAAATCGACATTAGCACGATAGTTGGTCGCGGAGAAGGCAACTGTCGTACTATCAGCAGAATACAACAAGAAATCGGCTGAATCAGCCACGAAAGTCCTTGAGTCCAAGGCAAAGTGGTCGGAGCTGAACTCCGTCAAGCCAAAACGCATTTTTCCGTCAGCAGCATAGCCATCGGGCGAGAGACGTGTCTTGCCAGTGAAATAGGTGTCACCGTACATACAAATCGGATTGTCAACGGTTTGTGTTGTCAGTTCAGGAATGTGGATATCCCATTTCAGCTTAAGCGCATCGGCAGTGGCCATCGGAAACTGTGTACCATCGGCCTGTGGAGCCATCTTGAACTGGTTAGTGATGCCCGTGACGGAGTCAAGGTAAAACATGAACTGCTCCGATTTGAATGTAGCAGTCTGGTAATCAAGCTGTCCATCACCCCAGAAACCACTTTCGGAGAGATGTATGGTCTGATGGAAACGGCCCAAATCGCTGAACATCGGGTAGCTGTCGGAGTCACTCCCCCCGATTCTGTGCGCAAAACCTAAAGAATAGTCGTCCATAACGACCAATGGCTCCTCGAAAGTCGGGAAAATGCCACCCGAAACCAGCTCACCGTCAAACTTCACCTTGCGCATCGTGAGGTCATTGAGACTATCGACGACAAAAGGATGCAAGTGATAGAAAAACTTACCTTCGAGGTCTTCGGCGGTCATTACCGAGTCGACAGTGCCTGGATGAAACACGCCACTGTTGATGTGCCTATAGAATTTGAACGCACGCGCATCGCTATGAAATATAGGGTATTCCGGTGTCTCATAGCGGCTCGACTTGTTGTCGCCTCGGTCAATCATCAACCTTCCTTGCAGCCTTTCCAAAGTTCCCTTCACAGGAACAATCTGATTGCCCGCTTTGGCGTAAAAGCGCAACGAATCGACTTTTTTCATATCGATTTGGAAATCCTCATAGGAAAACTGACAATCCTTGGTGAAAAACTCGAACATACCCGCGAGAATGCCACCCGAAAAACTGAAATTGCGGTTCTTCTTGAACACGAGACGACCGTTATCGGGCACGATGACCACGCGCTTGCGGTCGCTCAATGAGATGGCAGACCCATCGACGCCTTCTATCTGCGTAGTGATTCCAAAAACAAGCAACTCATTATTGGTCAAGTCCAAACGCAGATTGGGCTGACGGCTTGTCGTGACTGTATGAAGCTTAATCACGTCATAATCAATGTTTTCGCGATACGACTCGATCATATCATAGAAACGGGGCAATACAAGTGCGGATTTAGTGTCTGCAAAATACTCGACATAACCTTCTGACTGCAAGCGCAATAAAAATGAAATCACCTGCTCAATCGGGTATTGCAAATAGGAAGCCAAATCACCACAGAGGAACAAATCGGGATGCTCTGGATCGGCGTAGTGTTTCAAATAACTCTCAATACGGAGCATGGGATGCTTTCCATCCAACCCCTGCAACTTCTCGAAATCATCCAAACGAAAGTAATTGATGGAAACCACATCGCCCTCGCTCACAGGATTGACACTTTCCATCCGCCTGAAATCCACAATGTTATCATCAACATTCCAATACATCGTCTCCAAAAAAAGATCCAAACCATGGTAATGATCGTGGAATGGCGCATCGCCATAACCTTGCTGCGAACGGTAAATCATCATCGATCGAGATTTGTTGTCGTACTTGAAGCCCAGATTATTATGGTAAATCGAGTCTCTCTCCATCGTATTCGAAACCGTGTCGGCAAGCCACAGTCTCATGGAAATATGATCGGAAACCAAAATCTCTTCTGGAGACATCGTAAAACGCTTTGCCTCGACACGAAGCTTTTCCCTTCCATGCTGCCGAAACTTGAAAACTGCTTTGTTGTCCACCCCACCGAAAACATCCACTTGGTTGCCCATCATACCAATACCACCTTCAAAGTCAATGTTTCTCAAAATGTCAGGAATCTTATAATCCGAGCGATAAGATCTCACACGGGGAAACATCGTCTTTTCGTCGGGTGTATTCACCATCACCTTGTCCTCAAAGCGGCTCAAAATGTCCTGCTGGAAATACTGCTTTTCCTTGAAAATCACCGAGTCGATGACATACTCCGACCGGCTCAAATCCAATGTATAATGCTCTGGAAAAACAACATACACCTTATCCGGATCAACACCGAACCGCGACCAATCGGCACGACCGCCACTGCCTTCCCAGCGATTGCCGTCCAAATGGTATACGCCCTGCGTCTGCCTAATGACCGACTCATCTTTTGCGGAAACCAACGCCAAGTTACCGTTCACCGTCAGGTTGAAAGCCTCCTTCGATGGGAAACCCAAACGCGCCTCACGCATAACCCATTTGGAGTTGCCCTTGGCAGAAAGTATGTTCTCAACAAAAAGCGCACGGCACGAAGCCAAATACTTATCCATGCCATTCATCGATTTTTTGGCTTTCAAATCGGTGTATGTCAACCAGTTGTTCACATCATGATGTGTCAGTCCGGCATTGGGAATCCGCTGCACAACCTCCACAAAATTGAATATGTTGGCGTAAACCTTGCCGCCACTTTTGGCATGAAGCAACTCACAAAACTGCATAATGACAGTTTGCTCACTGTCAGAATAATAGCCATTCCAAACCTCAGAAAGTCCTTTTATGATTACAGCAGCCTCGTCGCGTTCTTGCTTGGATGTTGAGGAATTGAGATAGGCCGAAAGCTGTTCAAAAAAGGCTGATTTCTCCGTCGGGAAAAAAGGTTGTTGCGCCATCACGGAACCAAAACCGAGCACAATCAGTACAAACAAGGAAAAAAGGCGTTTTCTCATCAATACATATTTATGATTGTCAATCACTTACAAAACTCTGCAGCCACCCAATTGTTTCTACTCAGGTGACGTTGGTAATGAAGCCCCAAACGCTCTGCCTCCGTCTTGATGCTGTCCAAATCCTCAGTGTAGAAACCACTGAAAAAGATGTGCGCATCAGGTCGCATTGCTTTGAAATAGAGGCACATATCGCGTAATAAGATGTTGCGGTTGATATTGGCCAACACCACATCGAAACTGCCCTTGATGGCTTGTGCATCGCCGAGAACGATTTCAATGTCGGAAATCCCATTCAACTCACAGTTGGTGAAGGCATTGCGGTAGGCCCATTCGTCATTGTCGATGGCCACAGTACGCGCTGCACCGAGTTTCTTGGCCAAAATCGCCAAAACCGCCGTCCCACTGCCCATATCAAGCACTTCTTTCCCTTGAAAATCAGTTTCCAACATCAGTTGGACGATTTGTGCAGTCGTCTCGTGGTTGGCCGTCCCGAACGACATTTTCGGCTCAATGACCAAATCGAACTCAAAACTTGGGTCCGACTCATGGAAAGGCGCTCTGACCCTGCATCGCTCATTGACCACCACTGGCTGATAAGAGGCTTCCCATAACTCGTTCCAGTCCTTGTCGGGCATCTCCTCCACTTTCAGGAGTTGAATGTCGGAAAAAGGCGGTTCCAACAAGAGGTTTTCCACAGCCATATCATCACGGTTATCTACTGAGCAATAGGCTTTTAGAGAATGTTCGTCGTCCATGAACGAGTCGAAACCGATTCCTGCCAACATCGTGACCAACATATCGTGTTGGATGTCAGATGAAGGCGCGGTGAAGATGTATTCAACCGTCTTCATCACTCCGCACCGATTTGTGAGGCTTGGAGGCAGATGGACACAAAGTCCTCCGCCTTGAGCGAAGCGCCGCCAATCAAGCCGCCGTCAACATCGGGCTGCAAGAACAGCTCGGTGGCATTTTTGGCGTTGCAACTGCCGCCATAAAGGATGCGGATGTCTTCGGCAACAGCTTGGTCATAATGCTCCTTCACCAACGAGCGGATGTAAGCGTGCATCTCCTGTGCCTGCTCGGGTGTGGCAGTCTTGCCCGTACCGATGGCCCAAACGGGTTCGTAAGCAATGATGGCATCATAGATGGCATCACCGTCCAAGTGGAACAGACCTTTCTCCAGCTGCTCCTTGACAACCTCGAAATGGCGGCCCGCTTCGCGCTCTTCCAAAACTTCACCAACACAATAAATCGGCGATATATTGTTCTCAATCAAGCGGTTGATCTTCTCGGCCAGCACTTCGTTCGTTTCACCGAAGTATTTCCTGCGTTCGCTGTGTCCGATGATGCAATAGTCCACGTCAATGGATTTCAGCATTTTGGCCGACACCTCGCCCGTGTAGGCACCCTTGTCGTAGGCGCTGCAATTCTGCGCACCCACATTGAAACGCTGCTCATCAAACTCATAGTCCGTCAGCATCTCCAAATAAGGATACGGCGGACAAATGATGATTTCGCAATGCATTTCTTCCTGTTCATCAAGGCGGTCAAGAATGTCATCGACCAAAGTTTCGGCCTCATCGAAAGTGAGGTTCATTTTCCAGTTTCCTGCTACGATTTTACTTCTCATATTATTCGGATTTAAAGATTTAAGATTCAAAGATTTAAAGATTTAAGATTGACTATGTCGAATGCTTCGCATTTTAAAGATTTAATATTCAATGATTTAAAGATTAGTTTGCGTGCGATAATAATCGCAAATCCCTGTAATTCCGCACCCCGAGCACTTCGGCTTGCGGGCTAGACAGACGTAGCGCCCATGCAGAATGAGCCAATGGTGCGCCTTTGAAATCACCGCTTTTGGCAAATGGGCCACCAAAGTCTTTTCGGTTTCAAGCACATTTTTAGAGTTTTGAGTCAGGCCGATGCGGTTCGATACCCTGAAAACGTGCGTATCGACAGGCATGGCGGGCTGGCCGAAAGCCACGGCCATCATTACGTTAGCGGTCTTGCGGCCTACGCCAGGGAGTTTCTGCAAGTCCTCCAAGTTGTTGGGAACCACACCGTTGAATTCGCTTACCAAAGTCTGGGCCATGCCCAACAGGTTCTTGGCCTTGTTGTTGGGATAGGAGATGCTTTTGATATAGGTGTAAATCTCCTCAGCGGTCGAGTTTGCCATGTCTTGTGCCGTGGGAAAACGTTGGAACAGCGCAGGCGTTGTCATGTTCACACGCTTGTCGGTGCACTGTGCCGATAGAATCACCGCCACCAAAAGCTGATATGGACTCTCGTAATGCAGCTCCGACTCGGCAATGGGCATATGCTCCGAGAAATAGGCCACGAAAGCGTCGTATTTCTGCTGTAACTTATTGGGTTTCATCAAATAATCTCCCCTTGCTCATCCACAAGCACACCCCAACTAACCGCAGTCATCTCGTCACCCTCGAAGAAGAAGTCCATGAGCGCATCCTCGAAGGAAACCCGCAACTCGCCATCCTCCTCCTCTTCCTCCAACTCCTTGAAGCCCTGAGCCTTCATCAATTGTATGGCATCTTCTTTTGTAAGGTCAAAAACCTTTTTCCCGTATAGCATAGCCGCTTTGTTTTCTGTCTCAAAGCAAGCCACCACCGATTTCGTAATGCCTTCGAAATAGATGTTCGTGGCGATGCTGTCATACTCGTAAAAGATGGAGCGGTTGCCCGTTTCTTCCATGTCGCTCAATTCCTCATAGAAGTCGGGCATGTTCAATAGCTTGACCGCCTCGTCAAGCGTCATTCCGAAAGGGATTTCGCCGTAGCCTTTCAGCGGCATAATGGTAAAGTCTTTCATATCCTTTCTGTTGGTTTCAGGCGATAAAAGTACGGCTTTTCTCCGTACCTGCAACACTCGGCCGCAATTTATTTTCATTCAAAACGAATCGACTTGGTGGGCGTAATGCGATTGATGACCGAAGTCGGGATGAGCAGCATCAAAACCCAAAGCAAAAAAGTCCCTAAATTGATGAAAATCACGGTACTGAGATGTAATTCAATCGGGACGGACGAGAGATAATACGTTGCAGCATCCAATTTGATGAGGCCGGTTTGTTGCTGCAAAAGGCAAAAGCCCAGACCTACGACGTTGCCGACGAGCATTCCGATGAGTAAAACGCGCAACGAACGAAGCAAAAACACCTCGCGGACAAACTTGTTGCTGGCACCCATCGCTTTCAACAGGCCGATGGTTGAAGTACGTTCGATAATGATAATCAACAACATACTGATAACCGTGATGCCCGCCACCAACAACATCAATGCCATGATGAGCCAGACATTGGTATCCAGCAAATCGAGCCAATCGAAGATTTGCGGGTTACTCTCGCGGGCGGTGTAGGAAGCCAGATTCGTCGGGAGGCTAAAGTACAGTTTCTCGTTGACTTCTTCAGCATCAAAACCTTGATTAAGAGCAATTTCTAAAAGTCCAGTCTCGTCATCCGACCAGCCATTCAGTTTGCGGACTTGGTTGAGGTCAGCAAAGACGAAACGCTCGTCAAACTCAGTCAGCCCTGTCTCGAAAATGCCTGAGATCGAGAATTTCCGCCCTCTCGCCTGCATGTCCTTGTCGATGAACCACACGCGTACGTCATCGCCCACATTGAGCAGCATCTTGTTGGCAATCACTTTGGAGACCAGAACCTCTGTTGAACGTTCACCCGCATGATATTCAGGCGTTTGTCCTTCCAACAAGCAAGTCTTGAAATACGTCCAGTCGTAGTTTTCGTCCACGCCCTTCAGCACCACGCCCTGAATCTCGTCGTCGGTCTTAATCATGCCCGCTTTGTTTGCTGCCATTTGATAATGGCTGATGCCTTCAATAGAATTTAATCTACTGATTAACAGCGAGTCCAGGATAAACGGTGTTTCCTCCACCGATTCGTTTTTGTCCAAGGACTGCACATGTATCGGAGCCACAAAACCAACGACCTTGTCACGGATTTGGTTCTTGAAACCCACCACGACAGCCCAAGCAATCAGCATCACTGTGATGGCTAAAGCCACGCTTGTGACAGCCAAACGCATCACCGTGGAGGACAAATTTTCCTTCGAAAGCGAAAAAATTCGGTCTGCTATGAATTTTGGGCCTGACATTTGCAGTATTTTCAATAATTTTGCAAAGGTAAAAATAAAACCAAGATGAAACGACAAATCTTTTTCGCCCTATTGCTTTGCGCCATCCTGACGCCAACTCAAGCCCAAATTCTCAAGATGGATGACCAACCCTCCTTAACGTTGATTGACAAAGAACATTATGTTTCTGCCGCCATGCAACTCAATGACTATCTGCCGTTCATTGAAGGCAAGCGCGTTGGCATCGTGGGCAACCAAACCAGCATTGTCGGCCAAACGCATTTGGTGGATACCCTACTTTCACTGGGCATCAATGTGCGGAAAATCTTCACGCCCGAACACGGTTTCCGAGGTACTGCCGATGCCGGTGCTAAGGTGAACAGCAGTAAGGACGAGAAAACAGGCTTGCCCATCGTGTCGCTCTACGGCAAAAACAAAAAACCCACGCCCGAAATGCTCCAAGGCATCGACATCATCCTCTTTGACTTGCAAGATGTTGGCGTGCGGTTCTACACCTACATCTCCACCATGAGCTATGTCATGGAAGCCGCCGCCGAAAACAACCTTCCCGTAATCGTTCTCGACCGACCCAATCCGAATGGGTCCTATGTTGACGGTCCAGTATTAAAGTCTGAAAACCAATCGTTTGTAGGATTACACCAAGTTCCCGTAGTCTATGGCATGACCATCGGAGAGTACGCCAAAATGGTAAACGGCGAAGGCTGGCTGAAAAACGGCATCCGTTGCGACCTCACCGTGATACCTATTAATAATTACAAGCGCGACGCCATTTATGAATTGCCCGTGCGCCCCTCACCCAACCTGCCCAACTGGGAAGCCGTGTACCTCTATCCTACCCTTTGCTTCTTTGAGGGCACAATCGTCAGCGTGGGACGTGGCACCGAGACACCGTTCCAGGTTTACGGTCACCCCAACATGAGAGGCGAATACACTTTCACGCCCCAAAGCACCGGCGGTGCCTCCAAGCCTCTGCTCGAAGGACAGCGTTGCCGAGGTGAGAACTTAGTGGAGTATGCGCACAGCTATGCCCACAACGCCAACCAGATCCATCTGGAATGGGTCATTGATGCCTATCAGCAGCTGAGCGACAAAGGCTTCTTTACCAACTACTTCCGCCTGCTTTCCGGCGACAAACAATTGCAGCGTGACATCGAAAACGGAAAAAGTGCAAAAGAAATCCGCGCTTCATGGCGTGACGACATTGAGGCGTTCATGGACATTCGGGCGAAGTATTTGATGTACTAAAAAATGCCGCCAAGAACCCTCGGCGGCATTTTCAATGTTACGATATTACTGAATTATTCCGTCCTTCCAGGATACACCTTCAAGGCTTCTTCGAGGCATTTGATGGCGGCTTTCAGGTCGTCAATGCAGAGGCAGTAGGTGATACGGGCCTGATGGCGTCCCTTCTCGGGGTCGGCATAGAAACCCGTAGCCGGAGCCAACATGACTGTAGCATTCTTATAGTTGAAGTCGGTGAGCAGCCACTGGCAGAACTTGTCGCTGTCGTCCACAGGCAGGTCGATGACGGTGTAGAAGGCACCTTTCGGCATTGGGCAGAAGCAGCCCTCAATCTTGTTGATTCCTTCCACCATTACGTTGCGACGAGCGATGTATTCATTATACACAGCATCGAAATACTCCTTCGGCGTGTCAACGGCGGCTTCAGCAAAAATCTGACCGAAGCTCGGCGGCGACAGACGGGCCTGAGCCAAACGCATGGCATACATATAGACCTCGGCATTGCGCGTCACCAAACAGCCCACACGGGCACCACAAGCGCTATAACGTTTCGAGACAGAGTCGAACAAGATGACGTTACGCTCCAAATCCTCAAGCTGCATCACGCTGAAATGCTTGTGACCGTCGTAGCAGAACTCACGATAAACCTCGTCAGCGAAAAGGTACAAATCGTACTTCTTCACCAATCCCGCCACCTTAAGCAGCTCCTCCTTGGTGTAAAGGTAACCCGTAGGATTGTTGGGATTGCAGATCATGATAGCCTTGGTACGTGGTGTGATGGCCTTCTCGAAATCTTCGATGGGCGGCAGGGCGAAACCCGTCTTGATGTCACTAGGAATGGTGACGATCTTGGCATCGCACAACTTGGCGAAAGTGTTGTAGTTGGTGTAATACGGCTCCGGGATGATGATTTCGTCGCCGGGGTTAAGACAAACGGTGAAGGCCATTTGCAGGGCCTCGCTGCCGCCAGTGGTGACAAGGATCTGGTTGGGAGTCACCTCAATGCCGTGGCGATGGTAATATTCACACAGCTTGCGGCGATAGCTCATAATGCCAGCCGAGTGGCTGTACTCAAGCACGCCAATCTTAGTGTCAGCCAAAGCCTTCAGCGCGCCTTCGGGCGTCTTGATGTCGGGTTGACCGATGTTGAGGTGGTACACATGGATACCGCGCTCTTTGGCGGCATCGGCAAACGGGACGAGCTTGCGGATAGCTGATTGCGGAAGCTCGGTGCCTTTTTTGGATATTTGTGGCATAAACGATTGTTTTAAAAAAAAGCCATCTAAACGATTAGACAGCTTTTTAAGTTATTGAATAATAATTGATTAATTTCGATTAATTCTTGGTTGCAGGAGATCCTTCACCCTTATTGTTATTGGCAGGCACAACTTCGGTGGGTTGTTCCAACACAGTACCTTTGATGCGCAACACCACGGTAGAATTGGTGACAGCATTGGAGGTAACCGTCACCGTCTTATTGATGTTGCCCACGCGATTGGTTTTGTAAGTCACCTTGATGACATCTGACTCGCCGGGAAGGATAGGTTCTTTTGGCCATGAAGGAATGGTGCAACCGCAGCTCGACTTGGGTTTTTGAATCAGCAGAGGCTCGTTGCCTGTGTTGGTGAATCTGAATTCACACTCGCCATTGCCGTTGTACGGGATGTTGCCGTAATCATGAACCACTTTCTCAAATTCGATTTCTGGTCCGTTCTGAGACTTAACTTCTTGCGCCTTGGCCACTCCAACGAAAAGGAGCATGATACCAAGCAGATAAATAGCTTTTTTCATTTTTTGTTGTTTTAAAGTTGTGCAAAATTAGTAATAATTGTCTTATGTTCATCAAAACTACGATTTTTTTGAACATTTTTTCCCTTTTTCAAAAACCGTACCAAAAACAACGTCTTGGGACATATTTTGATTCTTGGAATTTTTTTTCTACAATTTTGTTGACGGTATTGAAATTTTGTCTACTTTTGCAGCCCGAAACATGGCGGGATAGCTCAGCAGGTTAGAGCGTCGGATTCATAACCCGGAGGTCATGAGTTCAATTCTCATTCCCGCTACAAGAAGAGCAAGACTACAAACCAGTCTTGCTTTTTCTTTTGCCAAAAAAAATGATTTTTTTCATCCGTGAAGCTTTTTCTTTGTACATTTGTCGGACAGAAATCAACAAAATCAATCCACAATAAAGAACACGATCATGAAAAAGCATTGGTACATCGTTTTTCTTCCTCTCGGTTTTAGCCTTTTGGCATGCTCATGCGGAGGAAGATTCAGCAAAGAATCATCCAATAATCCCAAGGCTACAGAAGCTATCGAAACCATCGACTCGACGGATATGTTGCTGGAAACCACGGAAGACGAAGACGATGGCGACCCTAACATCAAGGCTGCCTCCGTCGACAAAATGAAGATGGTAATCGACAACGAAGGCAATGTGGTCGGACGTTATGTGCAAACCAACCAGACCACTTATACCATTTCCGTACAAGACGAGGTCGAAGTCCCAATCGAAGGACATAAAGTGGTGGTATTCAGTGCCAAAAACGGCGAAGGGATCATCTTTACCAGACGTACCAACGTCAATGTCCGCACACAGCCTACACTTGAATCTCCTGCTATTTGTCAAATCTCATTCAAAGAAGGCGAACTCCCAAAAACCTACCCTTGTTTAGGTAAAACCCAAGGCTGGTACAAAATCAAAGTGAGGGGTACCGAAGGCTACGTGCGCCACGACTTGGTGGTTTGGGACGGCATGGACACTTTTTAAAAGTATCACGCCCAAAGCAACAGCCCCGCGCAGATAATTAGTCCCGTGACGAACAGGTCGATGATGCAGAAACCCATGATGTCCTTGGCATTGAGCTTGGCTATGGCCAAAGCCGGCAAGGCCCAGAAAGGCTGAATGAGATTGGTCCAGGCATCGCCCCACGAGATGGCCATGCCCGTCAAGCCGGCATCCACACCCAAGGCCGCCCCTGCCGTGAACATAATCGGTGCTTGGATCGCCCAGTGGCCGCCGCCCGAAGGCACGAACATGTTCAGAATGGCCGCACAGAAGAAAGTAAACAGCGGATAAGTCTTTGGCGTTGAAATAGATACACAAGCATTACTAATCACCGTACCCAAACAAATGCCCGACTCTCCTATCCCCGTGATGATGCCCATAATGCCAGCATAGAACGGGAATTGAAGCAAAATGCCCGCTGCTCCGCCCACCGACTTGCCGAATGCCCTGACATAAGCCAAAGGCGTGCCGTGCAAGATGACACCCAAAAACAGGAACAGCATGATGACCGAACCGAGGTCGAAAGTACCACCTTTAATAAATAGGTGTATCACCAAATACGACAAGCCCAACAAAGCAATGATCCACGACAACACACGGCTGTTTTCCAACTTTTCGGAGGGTGTGGTAGGCTTAGGCTCAGGCTTCGGTTCCTCCTCAAACAGCAAGGAAGGCTCAATCGCAACCACCTGATTTCCTTTGGGATGCATCAGCGCGTTGACCACCACAATGGCCACAATGACCACGGCCACCATAATGAGGTTTTGCGGTGCAAGTATGGTCCGACCAATGGCGACAGGCTGGGTCAATGCGCCTTGCGTGACCTTTTCCAGATTTGAAGTTGCAGTTGCCATTGTCAGCGGGATGGAACCTGAAAGGCCAGCGTGCCACACCACGAAACCACTATAAGCCGATGCGATAAGTAACCTATAATCAACGCCTTTCAGCTTCTTCGCAATCTCCTTGGCGAAGATGACGCCCACGATGAGGCCGAAGCCCCAGTTGAGCCAGCAGGCCAAGGCCGATATGCCTGTCACCAAAGCAATGGCACCTGCAGGCGTCTTAGGCTTTGAAGCCAAAGCGCTGATACCTCTTTTAATGGTAGGCGCAGCGGCCAAAGCCGAACCCGTCACCAAAACCAATGCCATCTGCATGGCGAAGGCCAGCAGCGACCACACGCCATTACCCCAATGCTCGACGACCTCCATCGGGGTCTGATGGCAGATGGGCATAGCGATGATGAAGGCCACCATGGTGAGCACCACGGCAAAAATGAAAGGCTCGGGTAAATATTTCTGAACGAGTTTGACGCAAAATTGGATGATTTTCTGGAACATAGTTTTTCAGTTTGCAGTTATCCGTTGTCAGTTATTAGTTATCAAGGGATACTCCACTTCTTCAAGGAATAGTGCATGAGCTGGCACCGAAGTACCGGCTTCGCAGCGGTCTTTGCGCTCAATGACGGCACGAAACTCCTCCAAGCTCATGCGCCCCTTCCCTATCTCCAACAGAGTACCAACGATGGCTCGTACCATGTTGCGCAAGAAACGGTCGGCTTTGATGCGGAACACGAGCAATCCATCTTGTTCGAACCATCGTGCCTCCATGATTTTGCAGTTGTTGGTCTTCACTTGGGTATGCACCTTTGAGAAGCTCGTAAAATTCTCATAATCAAAGAGAAGATTGGCAGCTTCCTGCATCTTGGCCACATCCAAGTCACCGTAGAGGAAATAGGCATCCTGCGTATGAAACGGGTTTTTCGTGCGCGTGATGTAATAATGATAGGTACGCGAAACGGCATCGAAACGGGCGTGCAACTCAGGTGCGACTGGCCAAATCCGATAAATCACAATGTCGTCAGGAAGAAAAGCATTCATCTGATTAGCAAGAGCTTCCACATCCGAAATCTCGTTTTCAAAGTCGAAATGGGCATAATAGTTCCGCGCATGGACACCCGTGTCGGTGCGTCCGCAGCCCGTGATGGAAACCGTTTGCCCCAACTTGATGCTCAGGCATTGCTCCACCGTCTGCTGCACGCTCTCGGAGTGCGGCTGGATCTGGTAACCGTGATAGCGGCTGCCGTTGTAAGCCATGTGGATGAAATATCTTGGCATTGTCCTTTTTGAGCCGCAAAAATATGTATTTTTGCGCTCCATTTTGCAAGCTGATGAGCATTTTGTATCAACTCAACGACGACGACTGTTACTTTCCGCCCGCCGACCATGCCGACGAGGACGGCCTGTTGGCCTTTGGCGGCGACCTCTCTCCGCAACGGCTTTTGATGGCCTACGCCAACGGCATCTTCCCGTGGTATTGCGACAACGACCCCATCATGTGGTGGTCGCTCGACCCTCGGCTAATCATCCGACCAGGCGAGATGAAAGTCAGTAAGTCATTGAGACGCACGTTGAAATCAGGCAAGTTCGAAGTCAGAATCGACACCAATTTCCGTGAGGTGATGCTGCATTGCGCCCAGACGCCGCGCAAGGACCAAGAAGGCACTTGGATTGTCGACGAAATGGTGGAAGCCTATTGCCACCTACACGAACTCGGCATGGCCCATTCCTTTGAGACTTATTTAGATGGCGACTTGGTCGGCGGGCTGTACGGCGTTTCCATCGGCAAGGCCTTTTTCGGCGAGTCGATGTTCCACACCGTGACCGACGCCTCAAAGGTGGCTTTCTACCATCTGCACCAGTTTTTGCTTAACAACGGATTCAAACTCATTGATTGCCAACAGGAAACAAGTCATCTGCGAAGTTTGGGGGCCTATCCTATTCCACGAGAAGATTTCCTGAAAGAACTGAAAACCCTAATCGTGGAAAGCACGCTTGTTGGAAATTGGGGCAAAAACACTGTAGAAAAGTTTCTCCAAATCCAACAGCCCGAAAAAGTACAATTCAGGACCTACTATTCAGACGAGACTGGCGGCTTATATGGTGATTGACAAAGGTTTACCCAAAGAGCTGAGGCAACCTCTTTTGTTTTTCAACTTTTTTCATTGACAATCGGGGAAATCTGACTATCTTTGCAGCGATATTTGGAGCCTCACGAAATCAGCGCTCCTATTGTTTCATCAAAATCATTTTTATGGATTCAAACGGAATCAACGTCAGCGTCAATTCAGAAATTGGAAAGCTCCAACATGTCCTTGTTCACACTCCGGGCTTTGAATTGGAGAACATGACTCCCGAAGACGCCCACGTTTATCTGTTCAGCGACCTTTTGAATGTACAAGTCGCTCAAAAGGAATACGGTTATTTCAAGAGAGTGCTGCAAAAAGTGGCCAAGGTTCACGAAGTGAAAGACCTGTTGGCGGAAACCCTTCAAAACGAGAATATCAAGTATGCTTTGATTGACCGCATCTGCAAAGCGGAAGACAAGGCTTTCTTGAATGCCTATCTCAAATCATTGGAACCCAAAGAATTGTCACGCCAACTGATTGAAGGAGTCCACCTGAAGGACATCACTTATATTAACAAAGAAAAATATGCATTGCTGCCCTTGCCAAACCTGTTTTTCATGCGCGATGCCTCGTTATCGATGTACGACTCCATCCTCATCAGCAACATGGCTTCACCTGTCAGGGCAAGGGAATGCATGATTTTGGAAACCATATACAACTTCCACCCGATGATTGAGGCCAAAGTCATCAACCCCGTGCTGAAATACGATATTCATGGCATCGGAACGGTGGAAGGTGGCGACGTGCAAATCATCCGCGACGACATCATCATCTGTGGTTTAGGCTCACGCACCAACATGCACGGTGTGGAAGCCTTGGTCGAGCACTTGAAGACGCGCCCAGGTATCAAGCACTTGATTTTCCAGGAGTTACCATTGAAACCCGAATCGTTCATCCATTTGGATATGGTGTTCACCATGCTGGATGTCAATAAGTGCATGGCCTACAAGCCCGTCATTATGAACAACGCTTTCAAGACCTTCCACATCACGATTAACGGTCAGAAGGCCATCGGCAAGGATGCTCCCAACCTTCTCGCAGCCCTCAACGATGCCGGACTTGATTTAGAGCCTGTCTTCTGCGGCGGCGGTGATGAGAATTATGGAGCCCGCGAACAATGGCATAGCGGCTGCAATTTCTTCTGCCTCGCCCCCGGACAGTTCCTCGGCTACGGTCGCAACCAACACACGCTGCAAGCCCTCAACGACGCTGGATTCAACGTTGTCACGGCAGCTGATGTGGTCAACGGAAAAATCAACCTCGACACCTACCACAAATGCGTTGTTGCTTTCGAAGGCAACGAACTCTCGCGTGGTGGTGGCGGTGCGCGCTGCATGACCATGCCGCTGCAACGCATGCCTGTCGATTGGTAATCAGATTATTAACCATAATGAAAGCCGTTTGGAGTTCCAAGCGGCTTTCTTGTTTTATCAGCCAAAGCTTTCCGCCAACGACTTGAACTTACGCCCGCGTTCTTCGAAGTTCTTGTATTGGTCGTAGCTCGACGCAGCGGGAGAAAGGAGGCACACATCGCCTGACTTGGCATGGGTTTTAAGGTAAGTGAAAGCTTCTTCCATGTTGGCATAATGGAACAATGTCGACTCATCTACAGCCCCAGTGACTTTAGCAGAAGCAGAGGTTGCTGAGCCTGTCGAAGCACCGACCAACAAAGCCATCATTCGCTCACCAGCCTTACCCGTAAACAGCAAGTGAGGAATCGGATTTTGCTTCAGATACACGGCCAAAGGCGAATAGTCGATATCGCGGTCAAAGCCGCCTAGAAGCAGAAAATCAACCTTTTTCAAGGTATTACACGCCGCAATCGTGGCCTGCGGAATGGTGGAGATGCTGTCGTTGACGAAGGTAACGCCACCGAAGGTACCCACAGGCTCCAAGCGGTGTTCCAGAGGCTTGAATGTGTACAAATGCGGAATAACTTCCCGATAATCAATGCCGTAGGCTGAACATGCCAACAATGCAGCTTTCACGTTCAAAAGGTTGTGTTCGCCCAAAATCGGGAGGGCAGTCTCATCAATGAGGTCGCTGAAATCGAACAAGGAGAACACGATATTGTTGACGAACAAATCCAAGGTATCGGTCAGCAGGCTTTCATGGATGACGGCCGTGTCGTTCTCACTCATGAAGCGTAACAGATTGAGTTTCGCTGACTTATAACGCTCAAAAGTACCGAAATGGTCGAGATGTTCCTCAAACACATTGAGCAACACACCCACGCGCGGACTGTTATGCACATACTCCAACTGGTGCGCCGAAAGCTCATAAACCACAATGGAATCCGGTTTGATGCTTTCCATCACGTCAAAACAGGGAATGCCGATGTTGCCCGTCAGGATGGCGTCGCGGCCTGATGACTTCAACAGATGGTAAATCAGGCTCGTGGTCGTGCTTTTTCCTTTCGTCCCGCTGATGCCGATGGTCTGCGCGTGGAACTGGCTGAGAAACAAGTCGGTCTGCGAAGTGACTTCCACTCCTTTCGTGTCGAAACCCTTCAAAGAAATGCCTGGCGTCTTGATGACGATGTCATAGTCATACATTGCCTCAAGATACTGATTCCCAAAATGTTTCACGCCTTCCATCTCGTTCCTGTCCGCCACTGCTACAACAGCCTCTGGCAGATACTTTTGCAGAAAATGCCACGTCGATTTCCCCTCACGACCAAAACCGAGAATGAGGATGCGCTTGCCATGTAAACGGTTCAGTATCAGATCAAACATGAAGTCTCAATTTTAGAATCTGTTCAAAGTTTTTGGGTAGGAAATGCGCTGTGTTGAAGCGTTTGAGAATGGTATTGACAGCAGTAAAGTCATGGTTTTCAACAGCTTCAATGCAAGCTCGCACCTCCTCCACCGTCCCAACGCACTCGAACGGCTTGACGGGCGCCGTGCCGTTCAATTCCTCAAAAATCGGGCGCAAAGTATTGTCTTTCAGCAAATCTTTGCCAAAAAACGAAGTCAGCTTTTCGCGCGAAAGGAAGGGCGAAAGAATAATCCAAGTGAACAAGCATTTAGGGCAATGGCCGCACCAAGAATCGGTCTTGCTGCCCACGTTGCAACTGCGAAACACAGAATGATAGTCCTCACATTGGGCGAACAGTTTGGCAATCTGCAACTCGCTCAACGGTCGCAAGAAGCTGAAATACTGCACCATATCATTTAAATTTCCAGCCATATAGTTTCTGAAATCGCGCTCAAACTCGATGGACTTGCTGTATTGGTGGTTGATGTTCGTCCCAGGCACTGTCGCTTCATTGGCGCTGTTCTCGTTCGAAAGGGCGATGTACTTCGAGCGGCTTCCGAACGCCACCAAAACGCTGATGAATGCTAACAATGCCGAAAATGGCGTGTGTCCGTTCAGATAGCCTTCCGCGTTGAGTTTCAGCATGGTAGGGTCAAGCGTACGATGGATAACGATGAAGTCATTTTCACCGTAGCTCGCCGTTTTGACACAATTCAATGTCGCGCCGCGCGGATTCACAATCAGCGGAATGACAGGCATTTCGCGTCTCAGGCACTCCATTGTGACCACGGAATCCTTGCCACCGCCAATGGGAACCAAAGTGCGCTCCGAAAGTGGCAAATCTACCTTCGAAAAATTCTGATTTTCAACGGTTTCAATCTGCATCAAGTCATCTTTCCAAACCGTGATGCCATTCAGATAAAGAAACTCACCCAAACCATTGTAATACAGCTTTTTCCAAAATGCAATCTGTGCTTCCGTCAACGAAAAAGGCTTCACCACCACCCGCTTCGGGCAGGCGATTTTCCAATAACTCACCAACTCCGTCATGCCGATTTGGAAGGCCAAAGCCTCCAACTGCTCAACGGGAACGCCGTCCCAATCGAAAAAAGGTCGCGCCGGGATTTCGAGCGTCGGGTGGAAATGGTAGCGGTCATCGAGGTTGAAGTCGAAAGCCATGAACAACTTGCCTTCACTCCGCGTCACCGTCTGCCTCTCGAAGGTAAAAGTGACAAATTCTTTGCGCAAGGCATCAAATTTGGATTGATTGTCGGTACGTTTCAAAATCGGTTCGTTTTATCGCACAAAATTACAAATTATGGCGCGAATATCGGCCAAAAAGTCTAATTTTGCGCTATGGATTTGGAAGAACGATTCAAAATACGCAGCAATTCATTGGATCCGAAACAAGGTAACATCTTGATTTCCGAGCCTTTAATGAACGATTTCCACTTCGGTCGCTCGGTGATTCTGCTCATCGACCACGAAGAGGCCGAGGGGACGTTTGGCATCATCATCAACAAGAAGCTGAACGTAAGCGTCAGCCAAATCGTTGACGAATTCCCTGATTTTGAGGCGGCTGCGTATCTTGGTGGTCCAGTTGCCGACAACCAGCTTTTCTTTCTCCACACCTTGGGCGAAGTCATCCCCGACTCCTTGCCCATCCTCGACGGCCTCTATTGGGGTGGTGAGGCTGACACCCTCAAGACACTGATTGCCACTGGAATAGCCAACGAAGACAACACTCGCTTCTATTTAGGCTATGCTGGCTGGGATTCGGGGCAGCTGGTAAGCGAATTGGTGCGCAATTCATGGCTCATCGGCAACATCACAGCGGAACAGCTTTTCAACATCCCCGAAGAAGCCATGTGGCAAACCTTTGTCAGTCAAGCAGGTAGCCCCTACGAGATGTGGAAGCGGTTCCCGAAGAATCCTGAGGACAATTAAAACTGTAGAGACGCGGCGTACCGCGTCTCTACTATCACAAATCATCTGACAATCAGTGGAGACGTAGCGTGCTACGTCTCTACAATTGTTTCATCATTTCACCACTAGTTTCCTATAGCATGTGCCCTTGCCTTCCACGGTGATATGCAACGTGTAGACACCAGCAACGTCAGGTGCGGTAATCGTCTGTAAAGACGCACCATGGCACGCCTCTACCACGCCGAGGGCGTTGATGATTTCCACACGCATCTCGCCAAGGTCTTCGGTAGGCATGACGATGTTCAAAACCTCGCCACGTGCCACGGGATTCGGGAACACGTTCAGCCTGTTGGCCCATTCGTCCACGCCCGTAATGCCACGGAAATGGAGAACGTAAGGCTCTCTCAAGTCGCCAACGATGGCGTTGTTGCTGAAGTTCAGGGTCTCTTGGGCACCATAGATCTCTTCGTCCGTTTGCGTGTCATAGAGACTGAAGCTGAGCGCGGTGACTTCTTCACCGGTAATGGTCAGGAAGGCCATGTGGCGGTTCAGTGGCTCGACGTACATCAGGCGCACGCTGCCACGGCACTCGCCGTCGGCGAAGGCGGCCAGCTCGTAGTTGTCGCTTTGGAGTTCGTCGTCGTCAAGCTCTATTATGGCCGTCACCGTCATGTTGTCGGGATAGGCGTGCATGTCGGGCACCCAATGGTTGTTCTCCGAGGTGATGTTCTCGACAAGGGTCTCTCCCTTTGAGTTTGTGGGATAGACGAGCGTGAAGCTACCACTGCCGTTCGACTTGTATAGTATTCCCATACCTGGTTCGATGGTCGACAGGGTGCCCATCCAACCCATGCCATCATAGTAGTTGGCATAGCCGTTCTGGGCCTTCACCTGGTCGCCGCTGGCAGGCGTGACGTTTGAGAACGCCGTGGCAACGCTCATGGACGAGTTGACGGGATAGCCAATCCAGTTCCAACCCGGGGTGATGGTGATGGGGTGTGTCGAAGCAATGGTCTCTAGGCCAGTCATCTCCACTGTACATGGGGCTGAGGTCTTGATCTTGTAGGTCGATTCGTTGTTGATGCTGGCGAGCATTCCCATCCAGCCCATGCCCTCGTAATAGTTCACATACTGCTGCTGCGACTTGATCTGGATGCCGTTCGAACCAAGGCCGTCCTCCAGCATCTGCAGGCCGTCCATGCCTCCCTGTTCGATGTACGTGTTCCACCAGTTCCAGCCGGAGGTGAAGGAGCCGGTCTGGACAACGCCATCGCCCGATAGGAAGCGCGCCACGCAGTCGGTGTCGCCCGTCACCGTTAAGGTGCATGTCGGGCTTGTGGAAAGCAGCGCGCCGTTGGCGGTCCAGTTGACGAAGGTGTAGCCTTCGCTAGCTGTAGCAGTCAAAGTCACTTGCGTGCCATAATCGTATGTACCGCTACCTGTGACAGTGCCGCCATCTGAAGGATTGGCAGTGACAGTAACCGTGCAGATGTTCTGATGGAAATTGGCTACATAGCTACCTGCATCTATCACAGTGAAACTGTAAGTTGGAGTTGTAGAAACCATCTGGCCGTTTCTAGTCCAGTTAGTGAAGGTAAAATTCTCGTTTGGAATGGCAGTCAGTGTACAGACACTACCTTCAATGTAAGTACCAGCGCCCTCCACCATGCCGCCTTCCTCAGGATTAGCAACCGCTTCGATGTCATAGGTGGTTTCTTCATAACCGTAAAGCTGTTGCACTTCTTGAGGCGTAAAGACACGGCTGTAGATTCTCACTTCGTCAATGATTCCCAGCAGCGTATAAGCCCAATTAGAAGGCACACCCTCATAATAGTGTACGCCAAGAGTCAACGGTTGTGTGTTATTGTAGGAAAAGGGATGCGATAGCGTATTTTCTGCAAGCAGCACACCATCAAGGTAGTAACGAGCTTGGTCGCCCTCCACCGTACCAGTAATCATGTGCCATTGTCCGATTGCGGGATTCTCTTCGACAGACGCATCATTAGTTCCGCCATATTGAGTCGTTGCCCCCACACCTCTAACATTCAGGCGATAAGATCCGTTATTGATGTCCCTACCCTTGTTGATTAATGTACCGCTACCATAGTCCTCAGCATCAGTATAGACCCACGCACTTAGGGTAAAGCTGTTGAGGTGAAGGATTTCTGCATCGGGAACGGAGATGTAGTTGAACGGTACACCCGGAAAGCGATAGGCACCGTGGGGGTTGCCATGTCGGTCGGTGACTGGCACAACATTACCAATAATGGTACCGTGGTTATCGTTGCCACTATAGTCGTTGACATCACCATCAAAGGGATAGTAGGCCACAAGGTCTTCTGTGGGTATGAAAGGGCCTTCCTCCACAAAATTCGCCACCAAGTCTCTATTGCCCGTCACGGTGAAGTTGTAAATAGCCTCAGCACAAACCTCCTCGCCGTTTTCAGTCCAGTTTTGGAAACTATAACCTTCGTTAGCCATAGCAGTCAGAGTAGCTGCTTCACCATAGCCGTATGTACCTGAACCTGTCACCGTGCCGCCGCCATCCGGGTTGGCCGTAGCTGTGATGTCATAGCTATTCAACTCGAAGTTAGCCACATAGTCGGCAGCCTCAGTGACAGTAAAGGTATAGCTCGCGCTGGTCGAGACTTGTTGGCCGTCTTTCGTCCAGTTGACGAAAGCGAAATGCTCATTAGGAGCGGCTGTAAGCGTACACGTCGCACCATTATCATAAGCCCCTGCCCCACTTACCGTTCCGCCTTCTTCGGGATTGGACGTGGCCGTAATCATCATCATCGGCATAATGCTCCGTATGGCCCTAACTCGAAGGTCGGTCGTCTTGTTGGTTTTAGTAAACTCGAATGAAGGTGACCAAGCCTGATTCGACGAGTTCTCGGAACTGGTCCAATACAAGTTCTCCGTCATAAGGGAGCCTCCTGCGCAAACAATGGCTTCTTCAATCAAGGGCAAGGCTGCATATAGCTTGCGCATCTGTCCAGCCGAAGGCAAAAACCAACTACCAGAATAATCAACTTTCCCTGCAGCATAATCAGGATTGTTAGACTGCCAATTACGGATAATCCATGTGTTTTCATAGCCACTCATGTCTTCCAACATGTTCTGTGTTTGGCCTGGATTCCAGTTTTCCAAAGGAACAATATCCTCATTGATACCCCAAGGGCACCCTTCAGAAGCATCGTCAAGCGCAACCATAAGGCCACCGATGCCCGAAGGATCGGAATAGAATACCACGCCACGGCTGCCATCAGCATTGGTGATGATGCTACCGACACTATTAGGCGACACGAAATTTGCCACCAAAGAGCGGCTTCGCGTGAACGGGAACTGGTACACCGCATCATAAGAAATCGTTGCGCCGTCTTCTGTCCAATGGTCAAATTGGTAGCCCTCACTGGGTGTAGCTGTAACAGTCACGATTTGGTTTTGTGCAAACACACCTGGCTCTGACACCGAAACCGTCCCATAGCTGTCATCGTTAGCAGCCACAAGAACCACATGGTCGTTCTCAATAACATAGTTTCGGATAGCCCTAACTCTACAATTCGAAGTCTTCGAGGTGTAGGCAATCTCGAAACCTAGCGTGGAAGCCGATGAAGCCGAATATTCCGTACTGCTCCAATAGGCACCATCTGCCAAGCTATTGCCGCCTGCTTTGATGAAAGCTTCCTCAAGCAAAGGCAGCTCGGCATAGAGCTTGCGCAGCTGTCCCGAAGAAGGCAAATACCATCCGTTATCGAAGTCCACGATGCTTGCCGCATAATCATTGTCAGTGCCTAACGTCATTCTAATAAGTTGGGTGTTATGATAACCAGACTGGTCTTTCAATATGGATTGGTTGTTCAGGGCGCGGTCTTTCAAAATAACCACATCATTCTCAGGTCCCCATTGACAACCTTCCGAAGCGTCTTCGAGCGCCACCATCAAGCCCTTGGTGCCGTCTTCATTGACATGAAAAAGTATGCCTTGGCTGCCATCGGGGTTGGTGACAAGAGTACCCACACCACCACGGACGGCAAAATTGGCCACCAACTCGCGGTTAGCGTTAACCGTGAAGGTATAATGAGCATCCTGCGACACCAAATGTCCTTTCTCCGTCCAGCCCCGGAACAAGTTGTCGCCCGAAGGCACTGCCATCACGGTGACTTGGGAACCGACAGGATAGAAATCCGTGCCTGCCACAGCACCCAACTCTGCGTTGTTGGTGCGAAGTTGTACATGCAGAGTGTTGTTGATGGAGAAATCGCGCACAGCCCGCACTTTGTAATTGGATGTTTTGGACTGGCTGCTCATCTCAAAAACGGAAGTCCAGGCGTTGGATTCCGAATTTTCTGTGCTGCTCCAATAACCATTGTCGGAAAGAGTGGTACCTCCCGCATTTGTGATGGTGCTCTCAATGAAAGGCAGTGCCGAGAATATTTTGCGTAATTGTCCCGCCGAGGGCATATACCATCCATGCTCAAAGTCCACCTTGCCTGGGGCGTAGTCTGGATTGACCGATTGGTTTTCACGGAGCATCGCAGTATTGGCATAACCGTCCAAATCCGACAACAGGCACTCGTTTCGCGTGTAAGTGTAGTTTCTCATAAAAGTGACGTCAGCATCGTTTCCCCAAGGGCAATCTGTGGAAACATCTTCCAAGGCCACCATGCAGCCACCTGTATAGGTTGGGTTGATGTAGAACACCACGCCCTTCGAGCCATCGGGGTTAGTAATAAGTGTGCCCAAAGAAAATGTAGGCTGCATGAAATTGGCCACCAAATGGCGGTTGGAAAGGGCTGTGAACGAATAGATGGGCTGGGTGGAGACCACATGACCATCCTCTGTCCAGCAACTGAACACATAACCTGAGTTGGCCGTAGCTGTGAGGGTCACCGTGCTTCCAGCTGTATAAGTACCTTGATTTCCCGAAACGGTGCCACCATTGGCTGGTGAGCAAGAAGTAGTGACCGTATAGTTTCCAAGGACAAACTTGGCGTACAGATGTCTGTCACGCGTGACGGTAAATGTGTATTCAGGCTGTCGGGAATACAACATTGTTCCCAACGCATTGCCGTACCAACCCATGAAAGTGAAGCCTGGGTTGGGTGTAGCCGTGACGGTACATGATTCTCCCAAAGGATAATGACCGTCACCCGTAGTTGTGCCTCCTTCTGTGGGAAATGCCGTAGTTGTGATAATGAAAGGTTTGATATAAGTCACACTACCAGAAGGGAGCGAAGCCCTATGGTTTTCTCCAATCGTAATTATCTGATATGTGTTACTACTACCACTAACTATGTCTCCATCTATATAACTCGTTGAAGATGTTTCAGCCAAGAATTCTCCATTTCGTAAAATGACGTATGATGCAGCATGAAGCGTTGCAGACCATACCAGTTGCAACTCGTTAAAATTTGCCGTGTTGTTAACAGTAAAACTGGTAGGTGGACTCAGTGTCCTGTCATTGGGCATCAGATAGAATATTGCCGCATTGTTTTCATTAAAATCATAAGTAGTGCCTCCTCCAATACCTGTAGTAGGAGGATTTAGTTCTCCGATGGCATAATAACCATCACTTTGACCACTCCATCCCCAATTCACCATAAACATATCATTGTCATCATAACCATAAAACACGAAAGCATGTCCACCTCCTGCTGACGATCCTCTGTATAGGACTGGTCTATGTGAATCAATCTCTGATTTTAACATGTTTATCCATTCATCATCTGAATAATCAGATCGATGGGAATAAAAAGCGCATGAACTATAATCAAAATACTTACTAATGGTGTCAACCAAATATGGAGCAGATGAACCTCCATCGGTATTATTGGAGAGGCCATAATTCATGTGCATCGCCACCCCACAATGCAACATCAAAGTGGCAACTGCATCAATTTCTGCTTGGGAACTTGAACAAGTCAATTGGTCTGGCATGTTTTGCCAATCGTATGTCGTGGCGGAAAAATCAACAGAAATCGGGTAACACTCAGGATGCATCACGGTTTCAAAAAAAATATCTGCCGCATTCAACGTTTTATTCCCTATTCCTTGAATTGGATAGTCCCAATACTTCAATGCTTGTGCAATAGCTGTAGCTGTGCATCCTGTAACGCAACGATGGCCTGAATTAGTTACAGGACATGCATTATTATATAGCATACACGTTAATCCGCCTTGATCCCATTTTGTGGTCAAATCCAAAACCTCATTTCTATTCCCTTTGGATAGCATCCTCTCTCCTGCTTTCAAATTCCTCCATGCTATGGCTATCTCGCTGGTAGAAGGAGCCGAATTCTCCCTCACATCTTGAATCTGCGCGTCATAACTTTCCAACCACCATTTCAGATTCTCTGGCATGTCCTCTGTGACAAATTGGCTCGCTTTTGAATAGCCCAAGATAGGTGTCACCCGCTCGTCAGCAGCCACTAACACAAAGCCCGAATCGGCACTGAAGATGTAAAAGTTTTGGAACGGTGTTTCGGCGGTGATGTCCTCAAGATATATTGGTTGACTCTGGCCATCTCTCACGTTGTAGTTGAAAAACGTCTCGGCCACGCTTCGAGCCGTTTCTTGGCTCACCCGTTGGGCGAAAACGCCATTTCCCAAAACCAACAGCAGCCCCAACACCAGCCCAACAAGAACACTCCTATTTCTCGTTATCTCACTCATAATGAATTTATTTATAGTTACGAGCTGCTTTTATTAGAAATTGCGGACACCGCGAACACGCCAGCCCTCTGGTTTGGCACCATAACCTCCATTGCTCGCAAAATTGTTACCATACAAAGCACCCGAGGACTGCAAGCGCCATGCACTATGGGACGTTCGCTCAGTGGAAGACCAATATTCCCAGGCACTCGACATATCAAACACCATACCACCTACAATAGTAAGACTCGCATTTACCTCCACAAGATTACCATAGAGGTAATTGAGTTGCCCAAGAGCAGGCAAATACCATCCATTAGCCACATCCATAGCTGCAAAAGCTGAAAAGCCTGTACCATAACTGAGTATTTCCTGAGTGTTAAACAAGCCATCCAGATCATAAATGGCTGCTCGTGAGGAAGAATAATTAGGCAATGGCGTGTCAACATTTGGTCCCCAACCAAAGTTTCCTGCATCCTCCAAAGCCACGGCCCAGCCATGTTGCCCAGTGGCATCCACATAGAAAATCACGCCCATGGCTTCAAGGCCGGAGGCTTCATACTCGGCGGGGCTTACATAGACACCTGTGGTGCAAAGAATGTCGCCCACATGGGCCACTTGAGATTTCGCGTATGGCACTGCAACCGTCATCAGGAGTGCCAAGGTCAATTGTTTCAGTAATTTGTGTTGCATAATGTGTAGTATTTAAAGATTTAAGATTTCAAGAGGAAATGCAAATATATCAATTTTTTCTTTTGCACAAGGAAAATCGAAACAAATCCAGCGCAAACCCGATGCAAATCCTTATTTATTTAAGATTTGTGCGAGATTTGTTTCCCTACTCCATAAACGCCCTAATCTCCGCCTCTTTCATGTTGCGGAAACCGTATTCGTGAATCACCGTGCCGTTGTCCATGAAGACCAGCACGGGAAAACTCCCATTGGTGATTTTCAGCAAGGTACGTACATCCTGAAACAGCACGTTGCGATACCGCGTCGACTCCGACAGCTCATAGAACTTCTCGATGCCCTCTTCGCTGCCCATGAAAACGTAGGTGATGCGGTCGGTGGGGAAACCATAGAACTGCTGCATCAGCGAGAGCTGACAATCAGTAGAGACGTAGCGCGCTACGTCTCTACAATTGTTTCATTATTTCACCACTAGTTTCCTATAGCAAGTTCCCTTGCCTTCCACGGTGATGTGCAACGTGTAGACACCAGCAACATCAGGTGCGGTAATCGTCTGTAGAGACGCACCATGGCACGTCTCCACCACGCCGAGGGCGTTGATGATTTCCACACGCATCTCGCCAAGGTCTTCGGCAGGCACGACGATGTTCAAAACCTCGCCACATGCCACGGGATTCGGGAATACGTTCAGCCTGTTGGCCCATTCGTCCACGCCCGTAATGCCACGGAAATGGAGGACGTAAGGTTCTCTCACGTCGCCAACGGTGGCGTTGTTGCTGAAATTAATCTGCTCGTTCGCACCATGGATCTCTTCGCCCGTTTGCGCGTCATAGAGGCTGAAGCTGAGCGAGGTAACCTCTTCACCGGTAATGGTCAGGAAGGCGATGTGGCGGTTGATGGGTTCCACATACATCGGTCTTACGCTGCCACGGCACTCACCGTTCGCGAAGGCGGCAAGCTCGTAGTTGTCGCTTTGGAGTTCGTCGTCGTCAAGCTCTATTATGGTCGTCACCGTCATGTTGTCGGGATAGGCATGCATGTCAGGCACCCAGTGGTTGTCCTCAGAGGTGATGTTCCCGACAAGGGCCTCTCCCTTTGAGTTTTCGGGATAGACAAGCGTGAAACTGCCGCTGTTGTTCGACTTGTAAAGTATTCCCATACCCGGTTCAATGGTCGACAACGTGCCCATCCAACCCATGCCATCGTAATAGTTGGCGTAGCCGTTCTGGGCCTTCACCTGGTCGCCGTTGGCAGGCGTGACGTTTGAGAAGGCCGTTGCGACACTCATCGAAGCGTTGACGGGGTAGCCGATCCAGTTCCAGCCCGGACCGACGGTGATGGGATGTGCTGCCGAAGCCGCTTCTTCTCCTGTCATTTCCACCACGCAAGCGGCAGAGGTCTTAATTTTATAAGACGATTCGTTGTCAATATCCTCAAGCGTTCCCATCCACCCTATTCCTTCATAGTAGTTCACATATTGCTGTTGTGACTTGATTTGAACACCAACTGTGTCAAGACCTTCCTCTAATTGAGCAAGGCCATCAATGCCCTCTTGTTCGATGTAGGTACTCCACCAGTTCCAACCTTGGGTAAAACTGCTAGTTTGAGTAATATTGGCCTGCGTAAAATGAGCCACATATTCTTTCTCACCGCCGGCTTCGGCTGTTTCATTGTTCACTGTGAAGGAGTATGTGGAGTTGGTGGAAACGTCCATGGGCACACCTGCTTGATTCCTAGTGGTCCACTTGACAAAACTATAGCCTTCATTGGGCGTGGCCGTCAGAGTGACCACATTGCCATAGTGATAAGAACCTCCGCCCGTCATTTCGCCACCCTCTTCGGGATTTGCTGCCGTAGTGATGTAATAGTCAATCTGTTCGAAGACGGCTTCATAATTACCGGATCCAGTGACGATGAAGGTGTATTCATTTTCGTAATACGCTCCAACCATCACCCCATTCTTCATCCAATTGACAAATTCATACCCTAAGTTGGCTGTGGCGGTTAGGGTGGCCGTTTGTCCAAAGGCATAGGTACCACCACCCGTGACGGTGCCACCTTCGGTCGGGTTGGCCGTGACGGTAATGGTATAATAGGTGGCCGGAGCAGGACCAAAGTTGGCCACTAAAAAAGCATTTTCTGTCACAACAAAGCTATAAGTGGCATTGGTTGAGACAGGTATGCCATCTTGCGTCCAATTAATAAAAATCCAATCCTCGTTGGGAATGGCCGTCAAGGTGCAAACTTGACCTTGTATATAAACGCCAGAGCCGACTACCGTTCCCCCATCTGAGGGACTGGCTGCTGCATCGATGGTCAAATAGATTGGATTGTTTGTAAAGTTTCCCACCAAGTCCCTGGCTCTTGTAACAGTGAAGGAGTACTCACTATCCGCTGATACTTGTTCGTTGTCCTCCGTCCAGTTCACAAAAGTGTAACCTTCGTTGGGAGTAGCAGTCAGGGTTGCGGTCTCTCCAAATTCATAAATGCCTGCGCCAGTCATCGTGCCACCTGATTCGGGATTCGCTGTTGTAGTGATTTCATAAAAGCAGTCGATGGGTTGGATATTGGTAAACCGCCCCCATCCTGATGTATGATAGGCGTTTTCTGAACCACAAGGTACCATCACGGGAATATCTTGATTCATACCATAAAATATATATTCACCATCTAGTGAGGGCGGAGTCTCTGGATAACTGTAGATGGAAGAAATACCGTTGCAACCATAGAAAGCATAGCTTTCAATCAAGGTTACCGAGTTTCCAATGGTCAAGCTACCAGTGAAACCGCTGCAACCATAGAAAGCAGAACCTCCAATCGTCGTCACGGAGTCCGGGATGATCAGGCTGCCCGTGAAGCCGCTGCAACCATAGAAAGCGCCCCATCCAATCGTCGTCACGGAATTCGGGATGGTCAGGCTGCCCGTGAAGCCAGTGCAATTACGAAAAGCGCCCCATCCAATCTCCGTCACGGAGTTCGGTATGGTCAGACTGCCCGTGAAGCTGCTGCAACCATGGAAAGCATAATATCCAATCTCCGTCACGGAGTTCGGTATGGTCAGGCTGCCCGTGAAAGCCGCATCCCAGAACATTTGGGCAGGTATCCTTTCTACATTTTCACCTATAATTAAAGTACCGGCACAGTTATCGAAGGGATAGGAGGAGTACAGGTTCGAGTACATAGCAACACAATTGGTGGCATCATAATGCACTTCCGTGAAACCGCTGCAACCATAGAAAGCGCCAGATCCAATCTTCGTCACGGAGTTCGGGATGGTCAGGCTGCCCGTGAAACCGCTGCAACCATAGAAAGCACCGTTTCCAATCGCAGTCACAGAGTTCGAGATGGTCAGGCTGCTGAAAGCCGTATTTCTAAACATATCGGCAGGTATCCTTTCCACATTCTCACCTATAATTAAAGTGCCGCCACAGTTCTCGAAGGGGGATGCGTAGTCAAACAGGTAGTAATCAGCGCAACTGGTGGCATTATAATGAACTTCTGTGAAGCCGCTGCAACCTCCGAAAGCACTGTATCCTATCTCCGTCACGGAATTTCCTATGGTCAGGCTACCCGTGAAGCCGCTGCAATTCAAGAAAGCCTCCTCTCCAATCGTCGTCACGGAGTTCGGGATGGTCAGGCTACCATTAAAGCCGTTGCAATTCCAGAAAGCACCGTATCCAATTTCCGTCACGGAGTTTCCTATGGTCAGGCTGCTGAAAGCCGCATTTGTGAACATATTAGCAGGTATCCTTTCCACATTTTCACCTATAATTAAAGTGCCGCTACAGTTCTCAAAGGGGGGAGAGGTGGAACCATAGTAGTAATCAGCACAATTGGTGGCATTATAATGAACTTCCGTGAAGCCGCTGCAACCTTCGAAAGCACTGTATCCAATTTCCGTCACAGAGTTTGGGATGGTCAGGCTACTGAAAGCCGCATTTCTGAACATATTAGCAGGTATCATTTCCACATTTTCACCTATAATTAAAGTGCCGCCACAGCCCTCGAAGGGATAGATGTACGAGGTGTGGGCATCGTCCATAACAACACAATTGATGGCATTATAATACACTTCCATGAAGCCACTACAATTACCAAAAGCACAATATCCAATCTCCGTCACGGAATTCGGGATGGTCAGGCTGCCCGTGAAGCCGCTGCAATTACAGAAAGCACAGTATCCAATCTCCGTCACGGAGTTCCCGATGGTCAGGCCGCCCGTGAAGCCACTGCAACCATAGAAAGCATATTCTCCAATCTCCGTCACGGAGTTCGGGATAGTCAGGCTGCCTGTGAAGCCACTATTATAACTGAAAGCACCGTATCCAATCGTCGTCACAGAGTAAGTGCGCGTTACGTCATCATCATAATCCGTCCAAGTGACAGAAGAAGGGATGGCCAGCGAGCCTGTCGCAGTTGTGCCGTAGTCAAGACCTCTCACTGTTGCCGTCAAGCTATTGTCATACAAATCATACACTAAATCGCCAATGGTTACATGGGGATAATCTTGCGCGAGTGATTCGCTCCAGCCTGCCAGCATCAGCAGGAGAAGCAGTACGGAACACAAGGCTTTTCTAGGCTGTAAAAGTTTATTATTCATATCGGTTGGTTTTGAATCATTTTCATTTGAGTGGGACAAAAATAGGGAAAAAAAGAATTGCACAATGAAAAACGAAGCAAATCCGACGTAAATCCTTATTTATTTAAGATTTGTGCGAGATTTGTTTCTCTATTCCATAAACGCCCTAATCTCCGCCTCCTTCATGTTGCGGAAACCGTATTCATGAACCACTGCGCCATTGTCCATCAACACAAGCACGGGGAAATTCCCATCGGTGATTTTCAGCAAGGTACGCACATCCTGAAACAGCACGTTGCGATACCGAGCCGACTCCGACAGCTCATAGAACTTCTCGATGCCCTCTTCGCTGCCCATGAAAACATAGGTGATGCGGTCGGCGGGGAAACCATAGAACTGCTGCATCAACGAAAGCTTGCGTGCCGACATCTGGCAGAATTGACAACCTGTGGTAAAAAGGCAGACTATTTGCTTGCCTTCGTCGAGGTGGAGGTTGTCCAAAGGCGGCTCGGCCAAAGCGGTTTCAAAGTATTCCGTTTGCAGGTTTTTCCCAGGTTGGTAGTTCGGCGTGAAGTTGTCGGGCGGCGAAACGCAAAAAATGACCACCGAAGCGGCAATGGCCACACCAACCAAGGCCAGCCACTGCCCTTTGAAACGCCATTCTTTCACCCTATAAACCAAAGCGAAAAGACCCATGAGCAGCGAGTTCTTCAGGATACTCTGCCAAGGGTTGAAAGGCAGCACGTCGCCGAAGCAATGGCAGCTGTCGGTGCGACCTATGATTTGGGCATATATTAATAATAAGGTGTAACCCATCAGCATGGCCATGCTGCCCCACCACATCGGTTTGTGCAAACAATTGGAAACCAGTCCAATGCCAAGCACAAGTTCAGCGATAATGGCGGCACGCGCCACAAGGAAACTGAAGTTAAGGCTAAAGAAATGGTAGCTGTAGATGTAAATCTCGAACTTGTCCATGTCGTAGACCTTCAGGATGGCCGAAACAATGAACACAAGGCCGAGCAGCATTTTGAGCGCGATGGGTGCTATGGTTTTCAACTTACTCATGCGGCAAAAATACAAAAAAAGCGCATATCTTTCGATATGCGCTCCTTTTGAAATGGTTTGGAAAATCAATTCGCCTTTTCGCAACGGACATTGCCTGTTCCCAGGTCGCCGTAATTAAAGTTGAAATTAGTTCCATTTTCCAAGTCAGTGCAATCACCTGTTTGGGTTTCTGCAAGACCAAGATCCTGGGTGCCGCTTCCAAGAACACCCGAGTAGTCATAGTAGCAATGGCAAATTTTTGTCTTTGCACAGGAAGCGAGGCCAATCATAGCAATGACGGCAAGAGCCAAAAACACTTTTTTCATTTTTTTATTAATTTAGGTTAAACTTGGGTTAAAAGTCTCATTTAGGATTGTTTATGTTGAAAAGGTTCTCCCACCACTTGTTTTCCTCGCCAGTGGCTTCCTCTTTGGAGACTTCGGTGCAAACCACTTGTCCCCAGCCCTCAATTTCTCTGGCGCGGTCGGAACACGAAGAGCCGTCCTCAATGGTAAAGAAATCGTCGCCCAACTCTATCACTTCATCGTTCTGGACGGTGGTGCAACGGCAATAGCGCGTCTTCTTGCACGACGATACCGCCAAGGCAAGCACTATCATGACCGCTATCCATATTCTGTTTCTCATGGTTGAATCAATTTTTCTGCAAAAGTAGTTTATTTTTGTTTGCCAACAAATATGTAACGGAAAAAACTGCAGAATATTGGAGTGCATGGGCCAAAATTGATTTTTCTTCGTAACTTTGCCTTCACGACAAACAACGGAATCAACCATGCAACCCGCTGAAATTCAGAACATGTTGGCCGAATTGACCCGCTCTTTGGGAGAATCGCCCGAAGAAATCATTCCCATTGCGGAGTCGGGGTCGGCACGAAAATACTTTAGAATCATCACCGAAAAACGCAGTCTGATAGGCACTTACAGCGCCAACATTGAGGAAAACGAGGCTTTTTTGGCTTTCAGTCGGCATTTCCACGATTTAAAACTCAATGTACCAGAAGTTTACGCTGTCAGCGAAAACAGGACTTGCTATCTCCAATGCGATTTTGGCGACGACAACCTTTTTGCACATGTGCAGAGATCACATCTTGAAGTAGGCCCTTCGACAGACTCATTGACCTCAGCTTTTGACGAAAACGTAATCCAGCTCTATCAACAAGCGCTGAGCCATTTGGTGAAGTTCCAATGCTTTGGGCATCAAGGCCTTGACTACAGCAAGGCCTACCCTTCTGCCCGCTTCGACCGACAAGCCATCTTGGACGATTTGAACTATTTCAAATACTATTTCGTGAAGCCGCACGAGGAAATCGATTTCAACGAAACCCGCCTCAACCGCGATTTCAACGCCTTCGCCGACTTCGTCTGCCAAGCTCCTGATGACTTTTTCATGTACCGAGATTTCCAGTCGCGTAATATCATTGTGAAGGACAACAATCTGTATTTCATTGACTTTCAAGGTGGACGGCAAGGTCCCTTAAACTATGATGTGGTATCACTGCTCTACCAAGTGAAAGCGCAAATTCCACAGTCTGTCCGCGACCGACTCATTCTATATTATAAAGAAGCGTTGGAGCAATATGTCAATCCCGAGGAAGTAAAATTCGACCTCTACCAACCTTATTTCGTGTATCTCAGGCTGCTGCAAGTGCTTGGTGCCTACGGATTTAGAGGTCTAATTCAAAAGAAATCACACTTCATTGAAAGCATTCCCTACGCACTGAAAGAAATCGAGGCGTTGGCGAAGTCCACGCCTTTGGTCGATTATCCCGAATTGCAACATATTATACAGCAATTCAGCAAGATAGAGCAGCGTTACCAAGCCATCATCCAGCCGCCTGCGGGCAAATTGACCGTCACCGTGAACAGTTTTTCGTTCAAGAAAGGCTATCCCAACGACTTCAGCGGCAACGGTGGCGGCTTCGTCTTCGATTGCCGCGCCCTGCCCAACCCAGGTCGTGAACCCGAATTCAAGAACAAGACAGGCCGCGATTGGGAAGTCATCGATTATCTGATGGCAAAACCGCCCGTCCATGTCTTCCTCAACCATGTGAAAAGCATTGTAAGTCAAAGCATTGAAAACTACAAGGAGCGTCATTTCTCCAATCTGATGGTATCGTTTGGTTGCACGGGTGGTCAACACCGTTCTGTGTTTTTTGCCCAGACCATTTACGATTGGTTGAAGACAGCTTATCCCGACATCCACCTGAAACTGAACCACATAGAACGCAAAATCCAAGAAGAATCCGACCTATGACATCCCAAAGCGACATCACCGCCATGATTTTGGCCGCCGGCCTCGGCACCCGCCTCCAAGCCCTGACCCACAACAAGCCCAAGGCTTTGGTAGAACTGAACGGCAAGCCTCTTTTGCAGCATTGCATTGAGCATCTGATAGATAACGGCTTTCGGCACATTATCATCAATGTACACCATTTTGGAGAGCAAATCATTGATTTTGTAGCAAATCACTTATTTAATGCCGAAATCCAGATTTCCGATGAACGCGACCTGCTCATGGACACGGGCGGCGGTATCGTCAAGGCTACCCCTCTGTTCAAAGATTCCAAGGCCGTTTTGGTTCACAATGTGGACATAATCAGCGACGTGAATCTCAAGGCATTATGTCAGCAGTTTCTTGATTCTGAGGATGATGCATGGTTGCTCACTCAAGACAGAGAAACCAACAGAAAGCTTTTGTTTGACACTGAAAACCAGCTTGTTGGATGGATGAATAAGGCCGAAAGACAGTATAAATGGGTGGATGAAAACAGGGCGGCCCTTCGACAGGTTCAGGGGCCTCAGCTCTGCGATTTCAAAGAAAAGGCCTTCAGCGGCTTGCATTTCTTCCGTAATGACTTGTTCGCCGCTTTTGAAGTCAAGCCGCAGAGTGTCATTGATTTATATCTCCATCTGGCCAAGACGAAACGCGTCGTTTCCGTTCCCATCCAGCCGAGTTTTTGGTTCGACTTGGGCAAACCTGAACAGCTTCAAAGCGCCGAAAACTACCTCAAAGAACACGCGAAATGACCCAAGACAATTTCATACAACGCTTGGCAAGCCATATCCAAAGCCAATACAACCTTGCGAATCAAGAGCTTACCGTAGTTTTTCCGAACAAGAGAGCTGCATTTTACCTCCGCTCAGAGTTCAAGAGAAACTGCAACGGTTCGATTTGGCTGCCTCAGATGCTTTCGATACAAGAGGCTGTCACTCAATGGAGTAGCTTCACATTGGTGGACAACCTCAGCCTCCTTTTCGAACTGATTGACATCGACGCGCAACTGCACAAGGAGCAAAACAGCGACCTCGGCGTTTTCGGAAGTCAGGCGGCACAAATGGCAAAGGATTTTGACGAAATCGACCAGTACGACATTGATGCGGCACACCTTTTCAACTATATCGTCCAAAACAAAAAGCTGGAAATCTGGAACTTCGACGAGGCCAAAAGCAAGGAAAAAGAGCTGAAATACCTGCAATTCTTCACTTCGCTTTACGATTATTACCTTCGCCTCCGCGATAGGCTTTCCGCAAAAGGTCAAGGGTATTACGGCATGATAACCAAATATTTAGCCCATCTTTCCGATGAAGAATTAGCCAAACGAATCGGTGGGCGGAAAGTGATTTTCGCCGGTTTCAACGCCTTGACCACTACCGAGGAACGACTCATTGACAAGTTGGTGAAAAACGGCCTCGCGGAAGTCCTTTTCGACTACGATCGCTATTACATCAACGATGTGAACAACGAGGCGGGACTTTTTGCGCGGCGTTATATCGACCGCCATACCGACTGGATGAAAAACGGCATTTCCGAACAACTTGGCCATAAAGAAAAACACATCCACATCGTCAGTTCAGGCGGCAACACCTTGCAGGCCAAAGCTTTGCAATCCAACCTGCAGAAAAGTAAGAACAACGACATGGCCCTCATCCTCGCCGATGAAAGCCTGCTCATCCCCGTCCTGAATGCCATCCCCGACACCGAAACTTTCCGGGATTTCAAGGTCTCGATGGGCTATCCAATGAAAAAAACGCCTGTAAACCAGCTTATCAACGCATATTTCGGTCTGCACAGGCAAAACAAAATCAAGCGGGAAATCACCAAAAATGGTGTGAAACGCACTGCAGTAGGCTGGTACATTTGGCCTGTCCTGCAAACCATGGACTTGGAATTGGTGAAAATCATCTTTTCTAAGGCCGAGCTCGCTGTTTTCGACCGTTGGAAAAACCAAGCCGTCAACAGCGGGAAGTTTATTTTCGAGCAACAAGACCTTGATTCCTTGCAAGATACAAAAGATGTGCAAGCTTTTTTAAGGCTTTTGCTGAAAGACCAGCAAAGTCAAGACCCCAAAAATGTGCTTTATGGCTTGAATCAACTTATCAAATTCATTTCCAACAAGATACAATCCAGCAAAAATAGAAATGAATTGTTGTTCTTGCTTAATCAGGTGAGCGAAGTCGGGAAAATCCTCAACCGCATTGGACAAGTCATCGAGCGGCACGACAGCTATCTCCACGACACCAATAGTATCGAAATCCTGTATAAGTTGCTGTCTTCCAACACTTCCATCAAGCTGAACAGCAGTAGTACCGAGGGTCTGCAAATCATGGGTCTGCTCGAAACCCGCAACATTGACTTCAAGCGACTGCACGTCCTCAGCGTCAATGAAGGCATTTTGCCTGCTGACAAGTCACAAGGCAGCTTCATTCCCCATTTCATCAGAAAGGAATGCGGTTTGCCCGGTTATGCCGAAAAACAGGCCGTGTTCGCCTATCACTTCTATCGTTTGCTGCAAAACGGAGAAGACATCTACTTATATTACAATAACTTAGGAGAGTCCTCAGGGGGTGAGGCCAGCCGCTACATCCTACAGATCAAGCACGAACTGGCCAAATACCCAAACATTCACATCGTAGAGGAAACATTCAGCAGCGACACACAATCTACATCCATAGCCACTTCATTGACAGCACAAAAGGCCAATTCACTTGAGCGGTTGAAGTACCTCCTTTGCGAGAAAGGCCTCTCCCCGTCCGCACTTTCCACCTACATCAATTGTCCGCTGAAATACTATCTGAAATACATTGAGCAAATCGAGGACAACAGCCTTGAGGAAGAGGTAGGTGCCAATGTGGTCGGCACTATCACTCACGACACGCTGGAATTCCTTTTCGGAGATTACCTTCCGAAAGAAGGTTCCTTGCAAGTCATCGACAAAGAGCTGTTTGACAAATCGATTCTACCCAATTGTGAAACTAAGCTCGCCCAATCCATCGAGAAAAACATGCCTTCCGGTTTCCCCGATGTCGGGTTCAACTACCTCAACAAAATCACTATCAGGCAGCAGTTGGAGAACTACTTGAAATACACTTCCAATCAACTGAAAAACAACGATTTAATCATAATCAAAACCGAAGGTGAGCTATCGGCACAATTAGCTACACCCGTCGGCAATTGCCTTTTCAAAGGCCGCACCGACCGCATCGACCGTTGGGGCAACATCATCCGCGTCATCGACTACAAAACCGGAAAAGTCGACAACCCTGACCTCAAAGTGCCAGTACGCCACCCTGACGATGACGACCTCAGCTTCCTGAAGTCCATTCCCGAGAAGGCTTTACAGTTGCTCCTTTATAAATACATGTACCTGAAGGAGAACCCACAAATCACTGCAAATCAAGTGGAAGCATGCATCCATGGCCTGCGCTATGCCAATCACATCGAGTTCGGCCTAAGCCAAACCAAACCTACTAAAAACGAGGAATCTGTGCCTTTCTTGGAAGATGCCACCTTCATCGACAACATGGAAGAGATGCTAAAAGCCGTGGTTGCCGAAATGTTAGACACCGAAATACCCTTCACCCAAACCGAAGACGAGAAAAAATGCAGGAATTGTGATTTTCAGGGGATTTGCAGACGGTGAATCGCGAAAAGATATGTGAACGAATTGCCTGAATGGACGAGACAGATAGTTGAACAGTTCAACTCAACACAATCTCCGAAATCACTTCCTTCCCCACCATCTCATTCAAATTCTTGAGCAACAATGATTTGGAATAACCCAATTCGTTGCGCAAGGCATCGGAATCGATGCGAGCAAAGAGGATTTTGTTGCGGATGGAAAGGTCGATGGTGTGGGAAGCAATGAACGGCCCGACTACCTTGGACCACGACTGGATGACTTTCAGCTCATCCACATAGCCGGGGCCTTTGTGCTGCGCGTAAAAGGCCTTAATGAGTTCGCTGAGCGGCTGGACGTCATAATAAACCATCGCTACCTCCTATCTCTTTGACTTGTCCCTTCACTACCTCGAAAATCTTGTGGTTGATGCTGGTATCTTCAAACAGTTTCTCGATTCTTTGTTGCTGAGTATCAGTAATAAACACCTGACCGAAATGGTCGTCACCGACCAAACGAACAAGCTTCATCACACGTTGGTCGTCAAGCTTATCAAAAATGTCGTCGAGCAACAGGATGGGCTTGAAACCGATTTTCTGGTAGTTGAACTCAAACTGCGCTAGACGGATCGAGACGACGAATGACTTCTGCTGTCCCTGAGAGCCAAATTTCTTGAGCGGATGCCCGTCCAAGGTGAAGTCCAAGTCATCCTTGTGGATGCCTACGTTGGTGTAAGACGAATAGCGGTCTTGCTGCAAGTTTTCCTCTAGCAACTCGTTTAGCGGTTTCTCGTCCATGCGCGATTGATAAATAACGTTCACCTTCTCCGTGCCGCCCGAGACAATTTCATAGTAATGCTGGAAAATCGGCAAAAAGTCCTCTAAAAACTGGCGGCGCTTCTGATAAATGTCGTCCGCGTTTTGTGCCAACTGGTTTTCCCAAAGACGGAGCAACTCACGGTCGAAGGTGCGCGTCTCGGCAAAGTGTTTCAGTTGCATATTGCGTTGCAGCAAGGCTCGGTTGTATTTCAACAAGGCATTGAGATACAGCGGATCGAATTGCGAAATCACGCCATCAATGAACTTGCGGCGGAGGTCGCTGCCCTCGTTGATGAGGTCGCGGTCGTAGGGTGAAATCATCACCAAGGGAAACTTCCCAATGTGTTCGCTGAGACGGTCGTACTCCTTTTTGTTGAAACGGAACGACTTCTTTGCATCGCGTTTTTGCACGCACGAAACCAGCTCATCGTCCTTCCCATCGTGCGAATACACGCCGTGGACAGCAAAAAAATCCTGTTCATGCCTGATATTCAACTTGTCAGCAGCACCGAAAAAGCTTTTGCAGAACGAAAGATAGTAAATCGAGTCGAGAATATTGGTCTTCCCTGCCCCATTCAAGCCAACGAAACAATTCACTTTCTCCGAAAACAGCAAATCCGCCGTTTCGCAGTTCTTGAAGTTCGTTAGTTTGAGTTCGTGGAGGTACATGGCTCAGAACTTGCTCAAGTCCACGCGGAGCGTCAGGAAGTGGGGTGAGCCGACAATGTTGTTTTTCGATATGGCATAATCGATCTCGAACATCTTGATTTTCACGCCGAAACCTGCTGAAAAACCAACAAGACTGCGTGCTTGGGGAACCGACATATAATAGTATGTGCCGTAATTGTAAGAAGCCCGAAGCACAAGGTTTTTCCCAATTTCCAGTTCGCTGCCCACAACCAAATGGCAACCAAGATTCGTGAAGAATTTCGCCACTTTGGAAGGTTCTTTGGTCTGTCCAGTAAGAGGATCGGTATTGCCTGCAAGATCAAGCGGGTCGTCAAAGCGCTTGTTCCACTTCTGGATGTCGGTGTAGGCAAAATAAAACGTCATAGGCAGATGGGAAAGCTTCTTCGAAACCATGAAATCAAGGGAAAAAGGCAAGAACCTGCTGCTCTGATTGTCCAAATTGCTGTAAATCTGCATTCCCACGTTGCGGGCGACCAGCGAAAACGCCCAATCGGAATAGGCCCAATAAGTGGCGGCCACATCCACGCCTATGGCACCAGCACGGCCCGTTTCATATTGAACGCCAGCATATTTCAAATTGGCGCCAATGCTCCATTTGTCAGTCAGCTCACGCCCCCAACCCAAAGTGATGGCGTAGTCAGAGACATTGAAAGTACTCCCATCCACGTTACCGCTTTCAGAAGCATATTGCATCGAGCCGTAGTTATAGTATTGCACCGAAGCCGCAAAGCTACCCAGTTTCTCAAAGGTGTGGCTATATTGCGCCGTCGCGAAATTTGTACCCACGCTGAAATCGCCGACATAAGAAACGGTCATTTGGTTGTTCATACTGGGACAAATGGCTGAAGGATTGAATGTTGCGGTCTGCAAATCACCGTCATGAATGGGAAGCGGGAACCCACCCAGAGCCACCACACGAGCCGAATTGGCATCGGTCAAAGCCCTATACAAGCCGTTGTTCACTTGGGCATTGGCACGTAAAATAATGATTGACAGGAGAAAACATCCCCATATCGGAATAAGCCGTTTCATTTTCAGTGTTTTTATCATAACGAACACTTGGTCAGATTATTGTATCGGTTCACAACTATTTGTCAATCAAGCCGATGCCCGTCTTAACGAGCTTACCTTGTTCTTTCAGAATGCCAGCCAATTTGTCAAGCATACCGTTCACGAAACGTCGGCTGTCGGGAGTGCTATAGAACTTGGCGATTTCCACATACTCATTAATGGTGACCTTCACGGGAATGAAATGGAACTCGCAAAACTCAGTCATGGCCATGAAAATGAGGATTTTATCCATCAAAGCTAAACGATCGTAGTCCCAATTGGAAATGTTGCTCTCCACCAGTTCGCGGTATTCGGGAATGTGCAGGATGGTTTTCTCGAAAAGCCTGACGATGAACTCCTTATCTGGCATACCATCGCGCGTCACGAAATAAGCTGACGGCAATTCGGAGTCCTCATTGAACTTCACCGTCAACTCATTGATGAATTTCCAAAGCAAGTAGACCGCTATCTGATAATCGCTATTGAAAACCAGTTTTTTGTCAGCGTAGAAATCATAAAGCACGTCATCCTCTGCCATGTAGTTGTCGATAACAGAAAGCAAAAAACGCTTGTCATCCTCGAAACCATCTTTTCCGCTGCCCATATATTCCTGATATTCAGGAAATTCTAACAACTTATTATAACACAAACGGATAAAGTCCTCACGGGAATCAGCCCAATTGATTTTGTATTTGTCCTCCAAAGCCAACAAATGTTTATTATTCTCCAACGTATTGAGAATCCGATTGTTGACAAATTTCAGATTGGGATTCAGGTCTTCCTCAGTCGGGAGCAGTTTGTTACGGTTTTCCTCAATACGACGCTCGGCGAACTGCTTCACCTCGACCCAAAAGGAAAGCTGATAAATGAACAACTCATAAAGGTTGTCAACGGTATCCAGCAAATGCCGCTCAGCAACGGCCAAACTGCCCGATTGTGACTGTTGGTAGGCGTAGATTTCCTGCATCGCCTTGACCCTTAAAAATCTTCTATTCAGCATAATAAATCAAAAAAAGCATGAAATCGAATTGCAAAAGTAGTAATTTTTCCGCAAAACCATTGCCCGTGCAAGAAAAATACCTACCTTTGCGTTATCAATTACATCTGAACTAATTCAAAACAAAAAAAAGACAAAATCGCATGAAAAAGAAATTCATCTGCCCCATTTGCGGGTATGTCCACGAAGGAGAAGAAGCTCCCGAACGTTGCCCTCAGTGCAAGCAAATCGTTGAATGGAAGGTCGTTGACGAGAGCGCGGCCCTCAATTTCGTTACAGAACACGTTGTCGGCATCGCCAAAGGCACTGGCGAAGACATGATTAAAGACCTGAATGCACACTTCATGGCTGAGGCCACCGAAGTCGGCATGTATTTGGCCATGAGCCGCCAAGCCGACCGTGAAGGCTATCCCGAAATCGCCGAAGCCTTCAAGCGTTACGCTTTTGAGGAGGCCGAACACTGCGCCAAGTTTGCCGAGCTTTTAGGCGACGTGGTATGGGACACCAAGACCAACCTCTACAAGCGCATGATTGCCGAATGCGGCGCCTGCGAAGACAAGATGCGCATCGCCCGCGTGGCCAAGGAACGCAACCTTGACGCCATCCACGACACCGTCCACGAGATGGCCAAAGACGAAGCCCGCCACGGCA
>CAMZEK010000017.1 GCA_947305795.1 uncultured Bacteroidales bacterium
CATACTGTCCGATGGAAGTCACGGAGCTGGGGATCTCTATCGTGGTCAGCCCTGTACAATTGTACACAAAGTATTTTGGGAGAGATCGAACCGTATTGCCGATGGTCACGTTGCTGAGGGATGAACAGCCATCCAGCCATGGATAAGAAGAAGTAGGGGTACTTGCGTTTATGGCATTATAATTCAAAGTGGTCAAGCCTGTGCAATTCTGAAACGCATAGTTCCCGATGGAAGTCACGGAGCTGGGGATCTCTATCGTGGTCAGGCCGCTGCAACCAGAAAACGCAGAGTTCCCGATGGAAGTCACGGAGCTGGGGATCTCTATCGTGGTCAGCCCTGTGCAACCAGAAAACGCATAGTTTCCGATGGAAGTCATGGAGTTGCCGATGGTCAACGTGGTCAGGCCTGTGCAATTGTACACAAAGTAGCTTGGGATAGATTGAACCGTATTGCCGATGGTCACGTTACTGAGGGATGAACAGCCATCCAGCCAAGAATCAGCAGTACTTGCATTTATGGCATTATAATTCAAAGTGGTCAGGCCTGTGCAACCATAAAACGCATAGCTTCCGATGGAAGTCACGGAATTCGGAATTTCTATCGTGGCCAGGCCTGTGCAACCATCAAACGCACAGCTTCCGATGGAAGTCACGGAATTAGGGATCTCTATCGTGGTCAGGCCTGTGCAACCATAAAACGCATAGCTTCCGATGGAAGTCACGGAATTCGGAATTTCTATCGTGGCCAGGCCTGTGCAACCATCAAACGCACAGCTTCCGATGGAAGTCACGGAATTAGGGATCTCTATCGTGGTCAGGCCTGTGCAACCATAAAACGCATAGCTTCCGATGGAAGTCACGGAATTAGGGATGACCGTGTTCTTGCAGCCCGTGACCAATTCGTTGGTGCTGGTTTTGATGATGGCATTGCAGTTCTCGCGAGAGTCATACACCGTATTCCCTGATTCCACAATAATTTGCTCCAGGCCAGTGCAACCTCGAAACGTATAGTTTCCGATGGAAGTCACAGAATTCGGGATCTCTATCGTGGTCAGGCCTGTGCAACCAGAAAAAGCATAGTTTCCGATGGAAGTCACGGAGTTGCCGATGGTCAACGTGGTCAGGCCTGTGCAACCATAAAACGCATCGTCTCCGATGGAAGTCACGGAGTTGCCGATGGTCACCGATGTCAGGCCGCTGCAACCAGAAAACGCAGAGTTTCCGATGGAGGTCACGGAGTTGGGGATGGTCACCGAGGTCAGGCCTGTGCAACCACGAAACGCATCGGCATCAATGGAAGTCAAACCGGTGAAGTATTGAAGTTCATCAAACGAAGTAATGGTGCTGTTGTATTGGAACGTAGTGCCCAAAGAAGTGACTGCACTGGCTTCGACAAAGCTTAACTCACCATCGCCATTGGTATCCCAACGATTCACGCATCTCTGTTTGACATTATCATCGACAAAATCAACAGTGCAACTTTCGTCATATTGAAAGTTGTTAAAATCTTTCCATCCAATTGCGTTTTGATAGTCCGACAATGTGCCACATGGGATATTAACGGTAATGTTAGTATTCACGCCAGCAAATGCGCCACCATTGCCTATGTTAGGAGGCGTTGTTGCATTGACATTGATCTGATTCAAGCCTGTTCGTTGTGCAAAAGCGTTATAACCGATACTTGTCACAGCACTACCAATGGTTAGTGATGTGATACCTGTACAAGCATTATCGCAGGCAAACGCTGCATTACCAATAGTGGTGACGCCTTCTCCTATAACCAACGAGCCAGATAAACCTGTGCAATTGTAAAAAGCAGACTCACCAATCGAAGTCACTGAGCTTGGGATGGTAATTGATGATAAATTGGTACAACCATAAAATGCCCCCTCGCCAATCGAAGTCACTGAGCTTGGGATGGTAATTGATGATAAATTGGTACAACCATAAAATGCCGACTCGCCAATCGAAGTCACAGTGCTTGGAATTACTGTGTTGCGACAGCCAAAAACAAGTTGGTTATTGCTTTTCTTTATGATAGCTTTGCAGTTATCACGTGAATCAAAAGTTAGGTTATTAGAATTAACTGTTATGTTTGTGAAAGTATTGACACCCCCGTTATAAAACATAATGCCTTGTTGGTGCAAATCAGACAACGAACTTCCAACGTTCAAGGTAGTGAAACCGCAATTGCAAAACGCATCTTCGTCGATGGAAACTGTCGTATTTGGAATCGTCAAAGTGCCAACAAAACCCGTGCACAAATGAAATGCTGCCGGTCCAATTACCTCTACATTGGAAAGATTGAGGGCTGTAAAACCACTGCATCCGCGGAAACCTCCATACTCCACTTCCGTCACTGTAGTCGGGAGGGTCAAAGTTCCGGTAAGACCCGAGCAATCCCAAAACGCCCCAGTTCCGACTTTGGTCACCGTATAGTTCGTGTTATTATAGGAGACAGTGCTCGGCAAAGTAATGTTGCCAGTTGGTTTAGTGTAGCCTTGCCAACCAGAGGAGTTCATTGAATTATTGGTGCCACCTGGAGAAGTCAATGCCACATAATGATTAGTGGGATCAATAATAGCATAGTACAAGGTTTGTCCTGTGGAACAACGTTTAGAAAAATCAGGAGCATATGCCCATGCCAATCCCATTCCCATCAGGAAGGCAACAAAGAGCATCAAAACCTTTTTGTTTAATCGTAAATGTTTGTTCATAATAGTAATTTAAATTTAAGTTGTTATTGATTTATTTACACTAAATTGTTTCGCTTTAAGACGCCGCAAAGAAAATAAAAAAAATCCGATATAAATTGGTCCTTGTTGGTTCTTTTTGTTTCTATTTGTAAATCAATGGATTAAGGGGTGTTGAAAAGCCGCATTGCGTTTTAGAGGAGTGTTTTTGGCTTTATCATAGGGCAAATGCATCCATGAGAGAAGAACAACTCAGGTGCGGAAATGGGGTGAAAAACATGGGTTTTCGCACCTAAGTTGAGTAAAAATCACAAAAAACAATAAACTCAGGTGCGGAAATGGGGTGAAAAATACAAGTTTCCGCACTCGAGTTTGTTATTTTTGAAAACCTGGCCCTTCAGGAATACGGAGCATCCATAAAGAAGGCTCCGGAAGACTGGCAGGAGGCCTTCGCCGAACTGAAGAAGCTGCTGAAAGGCATCAAGGAAAACCGAAAGAAAATCGTTTTCATCGACGAACTCCCGTGGATGGACACCCGACAAAGCGAATTCCTTGCCGCTTTCGAGGCCTTCTGGAACGGTTGGGGTGCACAACAAAATGACTTGATGCTCATTGTGTGTGGTTCGGCCACCACTTGGATTACCAACAAAATCCTTTCCGACAAGGGCGGCTTGTTCAACCGGGCGGCAAGGCGGCTCTACTTGATGCCCTTCACGCTTCGTGAAACAGAGAAATACTTAGTTTCGAGAGGCATACGCTGGAGCCGCTACGACATCGTGGAATGCTACATGACCATGGGCGGCATCCCCTATTACTTGAAACTCTTGGACAATGAACTGTCCTACTTGGCCAACATCGACACCATCTTTTTCAAGCGCAACGGACCGCTTTGGGACGAGTTCGACCACCTTTATGAGACCCTTTTCGGATCAGCGAAAGGCTACCTGAAAATCATAGAAGCTCTATCAACAAAGAAATCGGGGCTAACGAGAAAAGAGATTATCCAAGCAACAAAATTAGAAGACAACGGACTTCTCACCGAAATGCTGAAAAGCCTGAAGAACAGCCTGTTCGTAAGGGCCTACAACACCTTTGGCTATGGCGAGAAGAACGTGGTGTACCAGCTTGCCGACTACTTCACCTTGTTTTACATGCAGTTTGTGAAAGGAAAGCAAAACCCCGACGAGCACTTATGGACGCACTATTTAGACCATCCCGCAAAACACAATTGGGCGGGACAAACTTTCGAGCAAGTCTGCAAAGACCACATCGCCTTGGTGAAGAAGGCCATCGGAATCAGTGCGCTGCCAACCGACATCTCTTCTTGGCAGGGCGTGTCGGAAAGCGGCAAGGCCCAAATCGACCTCATCATCGATCGCCGCGACCAGACGACCAACATTTGCGAAATCAAGTTTTCAGTGGGAGAGTTTACTATCGACCAAGACTATGAGACCAAGCTTCGGAAAAAGATGCAAGTGTTCCGTGAGGCCACAAAGAGCAAAAAGGCTTTGCAACTGGTCATGATAACCACATACGGCGTAAGGCAGAACGCCCACAGCGGCATCGTGCAGTCGCAGGTGCGGATGGACGACCTGTTTGCCGTTTCGGAGTGATTTTTCGAGTCGTTTCACTCCACATCCCGCACGAGCCGCACGGAGAGGCCGTCGCCGCGATGGCCTGCAGCTAAAATTCCGACCCAGTTTTCAGAAAAACCTATCCCGTAAGCATCCCCAACACCCGTATCCGATGTGAAATAACCCACTGAAGTCATAAAGACCCCATCGATGGTGCGCAACCCTGCCAGAGGCAGAAACACCGCACCGGCCGGTTCCAACACCTGCTGCCAGTCGGAGAGACTGATGATGTTGTTTCTGAAACTGAGATCGGCGTTATTGGCGGAGTTGAACTGCCAGGTAGAGGCTTTCCAATGGTCGGGCAGGAGCAACAAACCTTTCACGCCATTGACACTGGCCTTGACGAAACGGACGCCCGAGGCGGTATTGCGCACGAAGAGCAGGTAAACCCAATCGTCACGCCTCGGCGTACGCCATTGGTTTTCTTTGTTGCCTCCATTCGAGATGGCATTGTAGCCCCAGTCGGCTTGGCCCGTTTGGTCGTATAGGTTGGCATCGGGCCTGCCGTAAGCATAATGCAAAGGGTCGCTTTGCGCGTCCTTGTGATCGCTCCACGGCTGGAAGCAAACGGCCCCGTGGTCGTAGCCGCTCGTACCCCAACCAAACAAGTCGATCCAGCCGCTGTATGTCGGCGAGACCTTCTCGTTGTCCTTCCCGACAAAGTCATATTGGTGTTCCGCAAAACGCCACGTGCCCGTCGAAGCTTGGTATTGCAGGTTGCCTTTAGAAAAATACACTTGTCGGCCCTCAGCAATGGAGAAAAGACCTGTCAAAGCGCCTTCGGGAACAGATTCGTGATGCTCAGCAGGCAGGGTGGTAAAAGCAAGCTCGCTACCGTAGGTCGTGCCTGCCGCATTCGTCAGATAAGCCCTGACGAAATAGGTGGTGTTGGGGAGCAACCCGCTCATGACAATAGGGTCGGAAACCCGATTGCAACTGGCATGTTGGCCATTAATGCTGGGATTATGCAAAACGCCCCAGCACAGGCCGAGTTCCATGCCATCAATATTGCCTTTTTTAAGCACGTCAATGCCGCTTGTGGCGGAGGTAGCGGTAATGTCATTCACCGACAGCGTCATCACCGTTGGAAAGATGAGTCCTTCCAAATCGGTGCCCTTATAAGGCTCGCAGTTGGTATTGATTTGATCTATGAGAAACTGCTCTTTCTGCTGTTGAACTTTCTCGATTTGCGTGACAAAGATCATCCAGTCTTGGCTATTGGCTGGATAGAGCAAGGCCTTCTCGTTGCACATTGTCTTTATCTCCACGCTGGTTTTGGCCAGTCTTGCCATCAACACCTCCCTGCTCTCACTGCCTTTTTCGGCTTCTTCAATAATCGGGTGGAGCATGATGTTCATTTGCCATTCGGCTTCTAAAAGATAGTTCTTTTGGTCTGCCGAGAGGCCTGAGTCCGATGCATCAGACAATCCAGTTGTTGGGATAGGTCGCCTTGCAGCCAACAAACCACATAATATGATAAGCAGTAGGATGACACAAGGGGGTATAATCTTCCTCCATCGGTCGCTCCGCTCCAAGGCTTTGCGCACAGCCTCCATGTCGGCATAACGGCGCTCGGGATTCTCGCGGGTGCATTTGGCCGCTATGTGGCGGTAGCGGTGCGGAAAGATTTTCCGTAACAGCAAACCAAAAGCATAGATGTCCGATTTGCAATCGATGGTCCTTCCTTGCTCAAGTTGTTCTGGAGCCATGTATTTCAAGGTGCCAGCGGATTGTTTCAGGATGGCATAGTCGTCGGCATCGGAGAGGCCAAAGTCGATGATTTTCAAATTGTTGCCGTTTCGCGTGATGAGAATGTTGCTCGGCTTGAGGTCGCGGTGCAGGATCTGCTTGCTGTGGATGTAGGCCAAGGCATCGACCATCTGGTCCACCACCTTGCGCCGCACCTGTCGCGTGGGCTTGTCTTCGAGGAATTTGTCCAATGTCACGCCGTCGATGTATTCCATGACGATGCAGGGGCCGATTCTTTCGTTGTCCTCTTTGGAGTTGACCTTCACGATGTTGGGATGGTCGAGCTGCACCATCAGCTCATACTCCTTCTTCAGCAGTTCGAGATAGACCTGCTGTCGGCATTCGGGCTTCAGGCCTTTCAGCATGAACCACCTGCCCTGCCGTTTCAGCTTCACCAATTGGCTGAAGCCGTGGCTTTCCACGTTTTCGTAGGTCGGTTGCAACTCGTCGCTTCCGATGAACTTTTCCACGATGGGTCCTGATGTGCTGTTGTTGTCGGCCATAACCACAATTTTTCTGCAAAGATAGGTTTTTTTTCGTGTCGAAAACCAAAAAGAACCAACAAGGACCAGAAAGGATTTGGAAAAAAGCCTTTTCTTTGCAGCCGAAAATCAGATACCATGCAAAAGACTAGCCCAGAAATATCGGAACTCAAGAAAAGGATTGAGGACGACCTGAAGCACAAAATGCGCACCCCCAACGACTTCGTCTTTCTCGTTGGCGCCGTGTGGGAGCGCACACACCAAACCATCAGTCCCACCACGCTGAAGCGGCTCTGGGGCTACATCGACGGTGCCGACGAGACACGCGACAGCACCCTCCACATCCTTTCTAACTTCCTCGGTTTCGACAACTGGGACGCCTTCGTCGAGGAAATCAGCCGCGACAGCGGCTCCGACCCCGTGACCTCGTTCCACATCAAAGCCGACGACCTGAACGTGGGCGACCGTGTCTTCGTCTCTTGGAAGCCCGACCGACGCTGCACCTTCCGCTATCTCGGCGAGCAACAGTTCATCGTAGAGCAGGCTGAAAACTCCAAGCTGAAGGAGGGCAACACTTTCTATGCCAGCCTGTTCATCCTCGGCGAACCGCTCTACCTCTCCGACCTTGTACAGGGCAACAACCCGCCCGTGGCCTTTGTGGTCGGCAATAGGGACGGGTTGTGCGAGGTGAAAGTCAATTGATTACATATCTTCAAGGGACAAAGAGCCAAGATGTAGTTTCATCTTCGCGAGTTCGGGCGTTTGAGCCACCACAAAATTCACTTTGGCCTGCAACGCCTTGGCATCATAGCGCTCACCTTGTTTCTTCAGTTCATAAACCCACACTTCTTTTTCGATGGGGTCGGCGACAATCAGGTCAACCTCATTCTCACCTTTCCTGTCCCACCATTTGCCGATGATGTATTTGCCTTCCTCCTCGAACTTCCGCGCAAAATAACGTTCCATCATAAAGCCCGACAAGGTGCTGTAATCACGCTGGATGATGGCATCCAACGCATGCAGCGCCTTGTTCTCCACCAACGACTGGTATTTGTAGAAGAAACGGAACCAAAAAATGAGGAAGCAGTCGTCAAGCTGATAGCGCATCTTTTTGCCGTTGGGCTTCGAAAAGATGGGCAAAGCCTTGGTAATGAGGCGATAATAGTTCTCCAAACGCGCCAAATAGCTCCCGATGTTGCCCAAGCCCAACTCGCCCTCAATCTCAGCTCGCGTCTTCATGCCGCTGGCAATGCAGGTCAGGATGGAGAAATAGGTGACATAGTCGCTTCCGAACTCCTCGATGAGGATGTTGCGCCCCTCGTTGATGAAAGGCGAATCCTCTATCGTCAAAGCAGAAAGCATCTGGTTTTTAGTGACATAGCCCTTGTCAAGCAGAAGCGCTACATACCAAGGCACGCCGCCCGTGATGCTGAACAACGCGAGCAAATCCTCATTGGTGTAGTTGGGATTGAAGTCGGCGAGGATTTCTTTCAACACATTGGTTGAGAAGGGTTTTAGCGTCAGCCGCTCGTTGGCGCGTCCGAAAAGCGGCTCCTCGTAATCCTCGAAAATCCTTTGCATCAAAGTGAACACCGAGCCGCTGATGATGAGATTGAGATGGCTCTCGCGCTTGTAGAGGTCCCAGTCACGCTGCATGTCGCTGAACACTGTTGGATTGATTTTCAAGAAGTTCTGGAACTCATCGATAATCAGCGTGAAAGGTTGTCTTTTGGCCAGTTCCAACACAAACCTAAACACCTCAGAAAAAGTGTTGAGTGTGCCAAATATCTGACGCTCAAGCTTGTCGCCGATTTCGCGCATAAAGTCCTGGCACAAAAGTGCCTCTGCTTTTTTCCCAACGAAAAAATATAGCACTGTACTGTCACCACACATCAGCGAAAGTTCGGTCTTCCCCACACGCCGACGGCCCATCAGCACAGTCATTTGGGCTTCTTTCTTGCTCTGTTTCATCACTTTGTGAAGTTGCCTCTGTTCGTTTTCCCTGTCGTAGAATTTCATGGCTGCTCATTTTTTGTTGTTCAAAAAAAACAATAATCATCATTACGGTAATTTCCATTACCATTTTGCAAAAGTACGCATATTTTCCGAACCTGCAAGCGTTTTTCTCATTTTTCAAACAAAATAATAATTTTCATTACGGTAATGGCTATTACTATTTTAAATAAATGAAAATAAAATAATGATAATCATATCGTTAAATGATTATCAGCATTTGACAAGGGGACTTATCAAAAGTGCAAATATTGTAGCTTTTAACAGAATTTTCAAAAGACCGACACTACTCCTTGAACACGATTCTATCCGCCAATAGCAGGAAATAATCGTTCGACCATACATCCAGTTCGTGAGAGTCGTTCTTGAGGAAAGGCCGCACATCAGTTTTGACATCCTCAATGTTTGTGGTGGCAAGACGTTCTTTCAAGGCCGCCTTGAATTCCTCAATTGACATGTCTTTTCCATTGAACTCGCGGATGCGCTCTTGCAGATGTTTGAAATCAAGTGGCACCTGCCATCGCACATACCACTCGAAGTCGTACCAGTCGCGCCCCTTAACATGTGTCTTCCAATTACGAAACACCAAGGCATGCATCTTTCCCGCATACAGGTCTGGTAATTGGAAACAATGCACCATGAAGGTATAAGGCAACGTCAGCACCTTTAGTTCTGTTTGGAACAACAGAGGCGGTTGGGTATCGACTTCTATTTTCACCTTTACCGTTTTCTCCGTCTGAAATGCCACATTGTAAACATCCGTGTTGTCCTTCAAGAAAGCGGAGTCCACCCTATCGAAATCCTTCTTATTTTTCTTCTTGATTTCAACCTTGCGGCCCAAACCTTCAAACTCATCAATAATCGGCTGGAAATAGTTCTCAAACACAAACCTATCATCAGGAGTCAACAGAGAGAAGTCCATATCCTCGGAAAAACGAGGCAACTGATGGAATAGTCGAAGACAAGTGCCACCATAGAAAGCAGCCTTGTCGAAGAACCCGCCCCGATGCAGCCCTGCCAGCACCACCTGCTGAATGATTTCATAGATGGCGTTCTGCTTGTCTTTAGCAGTATTGATCTGATAGCGCTGCAGTGCCCTCTCAAAAAAGTCGTTCATCTTTCCAAAATCTTTATCAGGTTGTTAATGGCTTGTTGTTTCTTGCTCACTGCGGCACACTGCCGGAATATGTCAACGTCCATTTCTTTAAAGGCATCCATATCCAGTCGCAGGTCCTCTTCCAAAAACACGTATGTGTCTTTGAGGAACCGCAGCGGAAGTCTTGGGGTGGTGATGATATAGTCGCACAAAGCCTTTTCGGGCGTGGCCATCAAATAGGATACGCCCTCCTCTTCGCGCTGGGTAATGCCAATAGGGTAATAGTCCTTGGCGCAATGATGGTACTCAAACCGTCCTACTTCATTCTGAAAAGAAACCGTCAGATGCGTCGTCATCGACTCCACCACCTCCACCCGCTCGGGTATCAGCCCATATTCACGCAGGGCTGTCAACATTGACACATACGACGGGCCATAAAGCACATTGCCTATCAGGTTCAGCGACAGTAAAAGTCCACTTTCTTTTGGAGATACGACATATAGCCCTCGCTTCAGGCGTATAAGCCTACCCGCCTTCTCAAGGCTTGCCACCTTTCTGTTGGCCGACTTCACACCAGGGTACAATGAAGCGACAGTAGCGGTATTTACAGGGATGTTCTTTAAGACGGCCAATTCATTCATAACGATTCCTTTATTATTATCGAGTGCAAAAGTAGTAAATTTTTCAACAGAAAATAACATTTTTTGTAATTTTCTCTCAAAAAAGTTACCATTTTAGTGCTTTATCTCTAAAAATCTGCACACCTATCCAAGTTTTTCCTTGTTTTCTGTGCAGTTTTTATCCTACTGTATACACTCTAATTCTTCGCAACAAAACTTCAGCAGTCGAATCGCTTTAACACTCCAACGCCCCAATCAAGCCCGTAACCTTCTCAAAACCATGCCATTCACAATACTCTTTTATTCCTTCTGCGACTTTCACTGAAACCGCAGGATCAATGAAATTGGCCGTCCCGATTTCGATGGCGGAGGCACCGGCAAGCATGAACTCCACGGCGTCAGTGGCGTTCGAAATGCCACCCAAGCCAACTATTGGAATCTTCACCGCTTTGGCCACCTGCCACACCATGCGCAAAGCCACGGGTTTCACGCAAGCCCCTGACAATCCGCCAGTAATGACAGATAGTTTCGGTTTGCGACGTTCCGCATCAATAGCCATGCCCATCAAGGTGTTGATTAAGGAAACCGAATCGGCACCTGCAGCCTCAGCTGCCAAGGCGATTTCAGCGATGTTGGTCACATTCGGCGACAGCTTGACCATCAAGTGTTTGTGATACACTTTGCGGACTTCTGAAACCACTTGCGAGATGCCTGCACAAGTCACGCCAAAAGCCATACCGCCTTGCTTCACATTGGGGCAAGAGACATTTAGCTCGATGGCGGGAATTTTGTCCACGGCATCCACCATTTCCGCACCTTTCACGTAGTCCTCCAAAGTGGAGCCGGAAAGGTTGAGCAAAACGTTGGTGTCAAAGTCCTTGATGCGCGGATAAATCGTGTCGATAAAGTACTGAACGCCTTTGTTTTGCAGTCCGACGCAGTTCAACATTCCCGAAGCAGTTTCGGCCATGCGCGGATAAGGATTACCCTCACGCGGATGCAAAGTCGTGCCTTTCACGATGATGCCTCCCAATTGCGACAAATCCACGAAATCGGTGTATTCTTCGCCGTAACCGAAAGTTCCGGAAGCCGTCATCACGGGGTTGCGCAGCACCAGGCCGCGACCCAAGTCTATCATTGTGTTCACCATTTCAACCTCCTTGTATTAAAGACTGGTCCCTCCTTGCAGACGCACACGTGGCCATCGACGGTGTCCTCCACGCAGCAAAGGCAGGCACCCAGGCCGCAGGCCATCAGGTTTTCAAGCGAGACCTCGCACCATACGTCCTTTTCGACGGCCAATTTCGCCACAGCCTTCATCATGGGTTTCGGGCCGCAGACGTAGATTTTGTCGAAGCTCTGTCGCTGCCAAATGGAGTGCATGGTCACGAAGCCTTTCTCACCGAGAGAACCATCTTCTGTGGTCACAAAAGTTTCTCCAAATTGCTGGTAATCAACCAAGCGAATCAAATCGGTTTTGGTTTTTCCTCCCAAAAGCAAAGTCGGTCGAATACTTTTCTCGTTCAGCACCTCGGCAAAATAAAACAATGGCGCAATGCCAATGCCACCTCCAACGAGCAGACACTTCTCCCCTTTCTCTGGCATCGTAAATCCTGCGCCCAAAGGTAGCACCATGTTAATTGTATCACCTTTGTCGGCAGAAGCCAAACGCCGTGTGCCTTCGCCCACCTGTTGCACCAAAAGGGACACTTCTTTCCGCTGCAAATCAACATCATGAATGGAAATCGGGCGGCGGAGATAAGTGCTTGGCGAGCCATCAATACGCACTTGCACAAACTGACCAGGCTGGATGTCTGGCAAAGGATGTTCGGAACGCAGACGAAGCAGCACCGAGCGACTGTAGTCCTGCTTTTCGACCAGTTTGAAGTCTGCAATTTGTTTCATCATGTTTTCGACTTTTGAACGGACAAAGATACAAAAAAAGCTGCCGAAGCAGCTTCTCATCAACTTATCCTATGAAAAATCATTCTCCTTTTTCCGTTGGAACCTCGGCCTTTTCGGGTTCAGCCTCGGGCTTGTTTTCTTCCTCGGTGAAATCGAGCAAACCTTTGTCGTTCAGCATCTGATACCATTGGAAGACCTTCTTCATGTCGGAGGGATAAACGGCATCCTCGTCGTAGTCGGGCATGACCTCGGCAAATTTCTCGCGCAACTCGTCGGGGCTGGCCTTTTTGTAGTCGAAATCGACATTGTCGCCCATCTTGTCATGCACCATCTTGAACACTTCCTTCAAAGGACGATCCTCGTCGGTGGAGAAGATGGAAATCTCCTCAAGGGAACTCATACGGTCGTGGGCGAAGGCGGGGATGCACTTGCCGTCAACCAGCGATTCCATAATAATCTTACCAACAGCCTGAGACTTAATCTGATACAATCCCGGCTTACCAGATATTGAAACAATCTTACTTAAATCCATATTCAATTCAATTTTTGAAAACGGCTGCAAAAATAGGAAAAAGTTTTTGTTGCGTGAACTTTTTTATAACTTTGCAGCTATAATCCATACTAATTGACCATTTGACAAATTATCTAAAACATTGAAATCATGACACTTAACAAAGAAGAATTCAAAACCTTGGTGATGCTTTATGCCGCCAATATCGATGGAAACATCCAATCGGAAGAAGTAAAAGTCATGCTCGAAAGATGTGGGTTCGATACTGTAGAAAAGATGGAGAAACTGTTCGCCAAAATGAGCGATGCCGAAGCACTTGCCGTTATCCGCGAAAACAAGCCTCTCTACGTCTCCACCGAAGGCGACCGTTTGGACCTGTTTGCTGACCTCTGTGCCATCATCGAAGCCGACGAGAAATGCACCCCCATTGAGGAACAAATGGTGAGAACATTGAGGAGGATGTTGAATTAACACTTCACAGACAGCACCGTAATCGCTGAAACACAAGCTAAAACAAAAGAGCAAAATGAGCGACACCTTCAAATACTACGCTTTTATCAGTTACAACGCCAAGGATACGGCATGGGGCAAACGTCTACAAAAGAAGTTGGAACACTTTAAGTTACCAGCCACGTTGTGCAGCGAGCATGGTTGGAAACGAAAGCCCATTCGACCCGTCTTCTTCGCTCCTACCGACATCCAACCCGGCGGGCTCTCCAATGAGCTACGGGAGCGTTTGAAGGCCTCGCACCACCTTATCGTCATTTGCTCGCCCAATTCGGCAAAATCGGAATGGGTAGGCAAGGAAATCGAATTCTTCCATAGCCTTGGGCGAACCAACAACATCCATCTTTTCATTGTTGACGGTACACCGCACAGCGGCAATCCTGAAACCGAGTGCTTCAATCCCGTCATCGACCGATTGGGGCTTCCTGAAATTCTTGGTGCCAACATCCATGAAAAAATCTACCGCTGGCCGAAGCTCAATAAGGAACGCGCTTATGTACAACTCATCTCCAAACTCCTTGGAGTTGAATTCGATGCCATCTGGCAAAGGCACAAGCGGGCGCTTACCCGTAAAGTGGTAGCATGGACTTTGGGAGGAGTGGCCGTCATCTGCGCCCTCGTGGCCGTTTGGAGAGCCAACCAACCGGAAGACATCGTGATTAGGTTGGATGAAGCCTCTGTCCACAATGACCAACTCCCACCACTGAAGGATGCCATCATCACGATGACCCTGAAAAACGAAACCAAAACCGACACCATTGTCAGCCTTGACAACAGTCTGACATTCACCAACATCCCCCATCGCTATCTCAAGGCGCCAGCCCATTTCACCGTCACATGCCGCAACTTCATCGAAACCGACACCACTTTGCAACTCACCAAACACACGCTGTTGGAGGTGCATCGCGACCCAAAAATCTATGGCGAAGTGCATTTCATTTTGTACGACCCCAACACGGAAGATGTCATCCCCAATTCAAGGCTAGAAATTGATGGACACGAGACCTATTCCGACGAGAATGGACAGGTTTCATTGTTCATCCCGTTGGAACAACAGAAAAAAGCTTATTCCGTGACCGCCACATTCCCACTTGAAAGTAGCACCGTAGTAATGCCTTGCGGCAGCAGCGATGTCATTTCGAAAAAACAAGAATGAGGTTCTTTAAAAGCAATCATCGAATCACTTAAAACCCATCGACAATCATGCAACACAAAGAAAGACTGAAACAATTCAAAAATAAGGTCTGTGCAAATCCTTTATCGACAATCATTCAACTTGTCATCATTATTTTGCTTGTGGCAGTCCTATGCACTACATTCAAAAACGACGCCCCAGACAAAGAGAAAACATTCGACTGGAGCCGGATTGTCATGTTCGGTGCTGCCGTTGCGCTCATCCTTGTGCAATGCATCCGTGCCAAATGTCCCATGCTGATTATCGACCGGATTTTTGCCAACAGCCCGGGCAAGCAAGTGGTTTTGGCTTTTTTCACCTTTGTCTTCACCGTCGACCTCGCCATGTGCATGTTCCCCAAAGAAGGCATCAGGTCATCGTTCGTCAACATCATCAGTTATGTCAAGCTGACGCACGTCCCCGACGACGATTACCATTTCCAAGAAAACCCTACCCCTGATTCTGATTGTTATGACGACTTTCGAATTATCAAAGACCCCAAACCCAGTGGCCGATGGGATTATTTCAAGCACGTGATTCTATATTGCCTTGGCTTGATTGTCTTCAACGGTTTACTAATCGCCACCATCACGCGTGTCATGGCCACTCGCGCCGAACGTTACAAAAACGGCGCAAACACTTACCATCTGAACGACCATTATGTCATTATCGGCTACGGAACCTCTTGTGTCCCAATCATCAGCAATCTTTGTAAACGGCGGCTTTCGGGCAGCCCCAACCATTTCCTCATCCTGACCAACCAAGACATTGGCGCCATCAGGCGTGACATCAAGACCCAACTTCAAACCACTGAAGAAAAGGTCGTCATCTATTCGGGCGACATGAACTCAGCCCAACATTTGCAAAGGCTCAACCTTGACAAAGCGAAGGAAGTGTTCATCATCGGCGAATTGCAGGAAACCGGCCGCGACTCGAAAAACATAGAGTGCGCCAAGATGGTCAAGGAAATCAGGCAACAAAGCGCTTCGACGGAAACACTTCACGTCAGCATGCAGTTCGACAAGCCGACGTCTTACTCTACCATCAAGCGAATCACCATTCCCAAGGACTTTTACAAAGACAGCGAAGGTCGCGAGGTGATTTACCTGCGTCCCTTCAACTTCTACGAGAACTGGGCACGACTGCTTTGGGGAACCCATCAATTGGATGGATACAAAACCCTCGACCGCGGCATGATGGCAGAGAACGACAAGCATGTTCATCTCTTCATAGCCGGATTCAACGAAATGGGCGTGGCCTTGCTACTGGAAGCGCTGCGTATCTGCCATTATCCCAACTACAACGAGCAGACTGGAGCCAATAAAACCCAAATCACCATTGTCGACCCAGAAATGGCCGACTTATTGCCACGTTTCAAGTCGCAATATCCTTATTTGAACCAAATCAAGGACATCGACATCGATTTCAGAGCCAACCGCTTCGAAGACGCCGAAATCCGTGAAATGATTGACCGTGTTGCCCTGCAAGAAGACACGCTACTCACCGTTGCCATTTGTTTCCTTGACTCGGATAGTAGTCTGTCAGCAGCCCTGACCCTCCCCGACTCGGCTTATTACCACGTCATCAACGGCAAGGTGATTCCCAATGAAAAAACCGAAATCTTGGTGCGCCAAGCCAACAGGTCAGGCTTTGCCGACCTCTTGGACGAGGAAAACGGCAAATATGCCAACGTGAAGGTGTTCGGCACCTTGGACCAAGGTGTTGACGACATGCTTTTGAGCGACAATATGGCCATTATTATCAGCGCGTACTACCACTTCAAATACGAACTCTCACCCTCGCAAGATTTCTTCGAACAAGTCAAGGTTGACAAAGACACAGCCTTCGCCGAAGCCGCCCGCAACTGGATTGCGCTGAACCAAGACAAACGCTTTGCCAACCGCTATCAGAGCGAAATCTACAAGACTTACCAGACATATCGGCCCATGCTTGAACAGAACCCCGACCTACTCTACCAAACGGAACACATGCGTTGGAGTGCCGAAAGAACCATCGCGGGCTACCGCGACATGCACAAAGCCAACATCAAGGACGGCACCTACCAACTCCATAATCTCATCGTGCCATATTACGACCTGAATGACCACGAGAAAGGCAAGGACAAAGACGTACTCGAAATCATGGAAAAGGTGATGGCTTTGGCAAAAACCATAGAAAGCCGTATTATTTAAAAACAACAAAAACATGAAAAAGCTCTTTCTATTTGTTTTCTGCATCATTACAAGCTTCGTTACATTTGGCCAAACCCAGCAAGGCTACGTGAAGACCAAAGGTCGCATGGTGAACGGTCAACTTGTGCCCGGACAAGGGCTGAAAGGCGCCACCGTTTCCATCAAGGGAAGAACCGCAGTATTGGTAAATTCCGACGACGGTGCATTTTCCTTTCCCGTGCCTGAAACGCAATTCCGTCTGGATTCCGTAAAGAAAAAGGGATACCAACTGGTGGACCTGGACATCTGTCCACGAACCTACAAGCCGTCCAGCAATCCCATCTATATCGTCATGGAGACCCCAGAGCAGCAGTTGCAGGACAAGTTGGCCGCAGAAAGGAAGATTCGCCGCAACCTCCAGAAACAGCTTCAGGAACGCGAAGACGAGATAGAAGCTCTGAAAGAACAGCAACAAATCTCCGACGAAGAATACCGCCAAGCCTTGCAAAAACTCTATGCCGACCAGGAGAGTAACGAGCAGCTCATCTCCGACATGGCCAAACGCTACTCCGAGCTGGACTACGACCAGTTGGACGAGTTCTACCGCCAAGTGTCCTATTGTATCGAGAACGGCGAGTTGGTGAAGGCTGACTCGCTCCTGAGCACCAAAGGCGACCTCAGCAAACAGGTGGAGGAACAACTGCAAAAAGGCCAAGCCATCCAAGAGCAGGAAACGCAACTTAGCCAAGCCAAGGCAGTTCATGCCGCCGACCAAGAAGAACTGGCCCGACGCTGCTATGGCTTTCACGAAACCTTCGCCGCCCAGCATTTGAACGACACGGCAGCGTATTATTTGGAATTGCGGGCGAGTTTGGACACTACCAATGTGGAGTGGCTGCTGGCTGCCGGTGAGTTTTATAGAGAATACATTGCTGATTTTAACAAGGCTCTTGATTATTTCCAGCATGGGTTGCGGCAATCGCTGCTTCAATACGGGGAAGAAAATGCTAAAACAGCTATGATATACAATTATATAGGGATGGTTCATTCTGATCAAGGTGACTATGAAAAGGCATTAGATTACTACAACAAAGCTCTTAATATCAGAAAATCGATTTTCAAGGAACAGCATAACGACATCGCCGTTAGTTATAATAACATCGGCGTAGAATACTGGAAACAAGGCGATTACAAGAAAGCCTTGGAGTATTACCATCAAGCACTTTCCATCAGGTTATCTATCTTCGGGGAACAACATCCCGATGTGGCGCTTTGCTACAGCAACATAGGTTCCGTGTATTCCAACCAAGGCGAATATGAAAAAGCGTTGGAGTGCTTTGACAAGGCTTTGGCTATCAGAAAAGCTTTGTCAGGAGAGAATCATCCGCAGATTGCCACTATTTGTAATAACATTGGGATAGTTTGGTGGAAACTGGGCAACTATGAGAAAGCGCTGGAATACTTTAGTCAGACGCTTTCCATCTGGAAGCCTATATTTGGGGATTATCATGCCAGGACCGCCTTATGCTACAACAACATTGGCTCTATGTATAGTATCAAAGGAGATTACGAAAAATCGTTGGAATACCTCAACAAGGCACTGGATTGCCGCAAAAAAGTATTCGGCGAAAACCATCCTGACGTTGCTCAAAGCTACAACAACATCGGTCATATATATCATGTACAGGGGAACTATGAAAAAGCTTTGGAATATGACAGTATTGCTTTGGCTATCCGCGAAAAAGTACTGGGAGAAAACCATCCGGACTTGGCTTCCTGTTACCACAACATCGGCACGACGCTTTCAAGGCTGGGCAACTATGATATGGCATTGCAATGTCTGGATAAGGCACTCACCATCATGAAGACCAATTACGGTGAGGACAATGAATATGTAGCCACGGATTACAATGTCATTGGCACCGTATACTATTTTAAAGGCGAATACGTCAAGGCTTTAGAATACTTCAACAAAGCCAAAACCATAAAAACAAAACTTCTCGGAGAAAGTCATCCTGACCTTGCCATGATTTACAATAATATCGGGAAGACATATTCGAGCATGGAAGAATATGGCAAGGCATTGGAACAATATAACCAAGCCGTGTCAATCTATGAAACCCACTTTGGCCCCGAAGATTCAAGGGCCAAGAAAATCAAGGATGAAATCTCCGAAATTGAAGCCAAAATAAAAGAACATGACGATGAATAACCTTAAAAAGCTGCTACTTTCCTCCGTTATCATTGTGCTAGGTCCTTTGGCCACAGCCCAGACCCAGCAAGGCTACGTGAAGACCAAAGGTCGCATGGTGAACGGCCAACTTGTGCCCGGCCAAGGCCTAAAAGGAGCAACAGTTTCCATCAAGGGAAGAACCGCAGTATTGGTAAATTCCGACGACGGAGCATTTTCCTTCCCCACCGCCGAAGCACAATTCCGCCTAGATTCCGTAAAGAAAAAGGGATATCAACTGGTGGACTTGGACATCTGTCCACGAACCTACAAGCCGTCCAGCAATCCTATCTATATCGTCATGGAAACCCCAGAGCAGCAATTGCAAGACAAGCTGACTGCCGAGCGGAAGATTCGCCGCAACCTCCAGAAACAGCTTCAAGAACGGGAAGACGAGATAGAAGCTCTGAAAGAACAGCAGCAAATTTCCGATGAGGAATACCGCCAAGCTTTGCAGAAACTCTATGCCGACCAAGAGAGTAACGAGCAGCTCATCTCCGACATGGCCAAACGCTATTCCGAACTCGACTACGACCAGCTGGACGAATTCTACCGCCAAGTGTCCTATTACATCGAAAATGGAGAGTTAGTAAAAGCCGATTCACTGCTGAACACCCGCGGCGACCTCAACAAACAGGTGGAGGAGCAACTGAAGAAAGGCCAAGCCATACAAGAGCAAGAAGCGCAGTTGAGCCAAGCCAAAGCAGTACATGCCGCCGACCAAGAAGAACTGGCCCGACGTTGCTACGGCTTTCACGAGACCTTCGCCGCCCAGCATCTGAATGACACTGCGGCTTATTTCATCGCGTTGAGGGCGAGTTTGGACACCACTAATGTGGATTGGCAGATGGATGCGGGAGATTTCATCCACACCTATATTGCCGATCATGAAAAAGCGCTTTCCTACTACCAGTTGGGGTTGCGACAATCAATACAGCAATATGGTGAAGAAAATGCCACAACCATCTCCTTTTACGATGCCATGGGCATGACTTACGTAGAGTTCGGTGAATTTGACAAGGCCATGCCGTGTTTGGAAAAGGCATTGGCCCTCGGAAAGAAAGCATTGGGGGAAAACCATCCGGAAGTGGCATTATGCTACAGTAACATTGGCTCGTTGTATTCCTATCAAGACAATTTAGGAAAGGCATTGGAGTATTACAACCAAGCGTTGGCCATCCAAGAAGCCGTCTTGGGGAAAAACCAAATTGAAACGGCCATTAATTATAGCAATATAGGTTACATCTATAATAGACAAGGTAACTTTAACAAGGCTTTGGAATACTACAACAAGGCCTTGTCAATTCAAAAGGCCCTTTACGGTGATTTCAATCGCAATGTCGCCATTAGTTGCAACAACATCGGTTTTGCCTATTTCTATCTCGGTGAACCCAATACAGCTTTGGAATATTTCACCCAAGCCTTGGAAATCAGGGAGACCATTTTTGGAGAAAGGCATCCTGATGTGGCCATCAGCAACTATAGCATCTGCTTCATTTACGATCGCCTGCACGATTACGACAATGCCTTGGGATATGGTGAAAAAGCCTTGAACATCTGGAAATCCGTTTATGGAGAGAGCCATCCCAATGTGGCCAAATGCTACAACGAGTTAGGCAATTTATATAGAGAAACCGGAAACGCTGATACGGCTTTGGAGTACTACTCCAAGGCTTTGGCCATCCAGCAATCCATTTACGGAGAGAATCATAACGATGTGGCCACAAGCTATAACAATCTTGGCTTGGTGTACAGGAATCAAGGCGAATACGAAAAGGCTGTGGAGTGCCACAGCAAAGCACTAGCCATCAGGAAATCCATTTTCGGAGATGAAAATCCTAACGCGGCATTGTCATATAATAACATTGGAAACGACTATTTCGCCCAGGAGAATTACGAGAAAGCCTTGGAGTATTACCTTAAAGCGCTGTCAATTCGAGAGAAACTCTTTGGCGCAGATGACCGAAGAACGATTGATGTCAAAAACAAAATCGATGAAACCCGAGCCAAACTAAAAGAATAAAAAACGAATACTCCCATGAAAAGATTTTTTCTCTTCCTCGCGGCATTAGCATTAGGACTATGCGCTACGGCTCAGACCCAACAAGGCTATGTAAAAACCAAAGGCCGCATGATTGACGGCAAACTCGTACCCGGACAAGGACTTAAAGGTGCCTTAGTGTCGGTGAAAGGTCGCACCTCAATATTGGTCAACACTGACGATGGTGCTTTCTCCTTCCCCGTCACTGAAACGCAATTCCACCTCGACTCCGTCAAAAAGAAAGGCTATCAATTGGTGGACTTGGACGCCTGTCCCAAGACCTACAAATACTCAAGCAACCCGCTCTACATCGTCATGGAGACGCCTGACCAGCAGTTGCAAGACAAGCTCAACGCCGAACGCAAGATACGTCGCAATCTTCAGAAGCAACTGCAAGCCAAAGAAGATGAGATTGAAGTCCTCAAGGCGGAAAACAAAATCTCGTTGGAAGAATACCATCAAGCGTTGCAGCGGATTTATGACGAACAAGAGAGCAACGAACAGCTCATCTCCGATATGGCTCAGCGCTATTCCGAAATCGATTACGACCAATTGGATGAGTTCTACCGTCAGGTTTCCTGCTGCATCGAGAACGGCGAACTGGTGAAGGCCGATTCGCTGCTCCGCTCGCGTGGCGACATCAAAGCGCAGGTCAACACCATCCTGCAACGCGGGCAGGCGCTTCAGGAAGAAAAAGAAAAGCTTCACCAAGCCGAAGCCGTCCAACAAGCCGACATTGATGAGGCTGCAAAACGTTGTTACAGCTTTTACGAGACCTTCCTAGTGCAGCACCTTAACGACTCTGCCGTCTATTATCTGGAGCTTCGCGCCAAAATGGACACCACCAACCTAGCATGGCAACTGGAGGCAGGCGCCTTCCTCGACAACTACCTTGCAGATTACGACAAAGCCATGTCGTATTACAAAAAAGCATCGGATTATGCCATTTCCCATCCCGAGGGCAACTTGGAGCACCAAGTAACTTCTCTCAATAACATCGGTTATCTCCTTTCGAGCCTCAACGACTTTACCAAAGCGAAGCAATATTATGACCAAGCCTTGATGATTGCCCAAAAGAACTTTGGAGAAACACATAAGCTGACTGCAGACGTTTACAACAACTTAGGCTTCCATTATATCGACATGGGCGAATTCTCCAAAGCCTTGGAGTACATCAAAAAATCCTCAGAGATTCTTGAAGTCGTACTTGACCCTGAGGATCCCATTGTCGCCACCTCATACAACAACATTGGCCATGTCCTTGCTGAAATAGGCGAAACCGACAGTGCCATGGTGTATTACACTAGATCGCTTGCCATGAGGGAAAAAGCTTTGGGCACCTACCATCCACTAGTCGCCACGTCATACAACAATCTTGGGTTCTGCTATGTCCACCGCCTCGATTATCCCAACGCAATGTGGAATTTCAAAAAAGCATTGGAAATCGATTCGATTGTTTTAGGCCCTAAGCATCCTGATATAGCCCTTTTGTACAACAATCTTGGATTCCTTTATGCAGGACAAGGCGATTATAAACAAGGATTGGATTACTACACTAAAGCACTGAAAATCAGATTAGAAGTCTTTGGTGAAGAAAACGAAAACAGTGCAATATCCTACGACAACATCGGCAACGTCTATAGCAAAATGGGAGAGTATGAATTGGCTTTGGAAAACACGCTCAAGGCGCTCTCCATCAAGAAAAAGCTCTTTGGTCCCGATCACGCCTCTTTGGGCACCACTTATTTCAACATTGGCTTTATCTATGCCAAACAGGGGAATTATACCAAAGCGCTAGAGTATTACAACATTTCATACAACATCCTAAAGGATAGTTTTGGAGAAGACCATCACAACACCAAATATGCCGCTAAGAGTATCGAACAAATCAAAGAAAAAATAAAAGAGCAAGAGCATGAGTGATTCAATCAATACTCAAGCTATTCAAAGCTAGCAACAAACAAAACAGAGTCACTTTATTCTTTGCCATATATAATTGACGAGTTTTTTCGGCAAAAGGGCAATCAGTGGCGGCAAATAGATGTTCATGAAACCAGGCTTCACCACCCTTTTCTTGCGCATCATGCCTTTCAAAGCCTTGCGCACCAACCATTGCGGGGTTCCGATAAGTCCAATCTTCACACCAAGGTTCAACAGACTGGGTTTCAACTTGTAAAGCGGTGTAGCGATGGCAGCGGGACAAACTGTCGTCACGCCTACACCATAGGGTCGCATCTCAAAATAAAGCGACTTGCCGAAGCTTTTGAGATAGGCTTTCGTGGCCGAATAAATGGAAATACCTGGGCAAGGCAACTTGGCTGCCATCGACGACATATTGATAATGTATCCGTAGCCGCGCTTTTTCATCTCCTCGCCAAACAAGACGCAAAGCTTTGTCGGGGTAAAGACATGCAAACGCAGCATCGTCAAGGCTTTGGCTTCATTGTCAGTGGTCAGTTCCTCGAAGAAGAACATGCCCGCATTGTTGATGAGGATGTCAATTTGCAGGCCTTCGTTTTGGCAAAAGGCTAACAATTCATCCGCCGCCGTTTCAGTCGCCAAGTCTTGATAATGGGTCATCACTTGAATGTCTCGACCTTGTCTCAGCGACTCGGCCGACCTTTCAAGTTCTTCCCTTTGGTTGCTGACCAACAACAAATTGCATCCGATTTCGGCCAACTGCTTGGCATACTCCAGTCCCATCCCCGAACTGCCGCCCGTGATGAGCACCCATGGCCGATGCCCATGCGCTTCCTGATACCGATTCAACCATTTCTGACAGTTCATCTCAGCCTCTCTTCTCCGCCTTTTTGATTTCCCTCCGCAATTCACGCGGCAAATCCTCGTCCACACAATGATGGCACTTCATCTCCAAGGTGTACATGCGCCCGATGCAATAATTGGAATGCTTGCACTCGCTGCGAGTCACCTCGCCGCTGTGCAGTTTGTTGACGAAATCCGTGTCATTGATCAATGCACGTGCCATCTGCAAGGCCACGAAACCTGAATCAAGCACTTCCTCCATCTTCTCTCGCGAAACCATGCCGCCCACGTAAATCAAAGGCATTTTCAAGTTTTTTCGGAACACCTTGGCATCCTCTAAGAAATAGGCTTCTCTGTAAGGCACCGTGGGTATCAACTTGCGACCAAACACGGCCAATCCCGCCTTAAGCCACCAAAACTTCTTTGAATCCATGTAATAGCGCATGGTCTTGAGCGGCATCGCGCCACGCATCACTTCCATCGGAGCCTTGCTGACGAAACCTGCCGTCAGCACAAGTGCATGGACACCAAGACGTTCCAACTCCTTCGCCACCTCAAGGCATTCCTCCTGCTGCATCCCTTTCTTGAAGCCATCGTGCATGTTCACCTTGACCACCACGGCCATGTCGTTGCCCGCCGCACGCATCACTTCCTCGATGACGAGGCGCATGAAACGCATCCGGTTTTCGAGGCTGCCCCCGAATTCATCACGACGGTGGTTGGTGTAAGGCGACAAAAACTGGCTGATGAGATAACCATGACCCGCATGGATTTCCACGCAGTCAAAACCCGCTTTACGCGCCAAGTCGACGGCCTTGCCAAAGTCAATCACCAACTTGTAAATCTCAGATTTATTAAGTTTTCTGACAAAGGTCGGAGAATAGAGGTTAAAGCCTCCCGAAGCTCCGACAGGCTTACAGCCACAAGTGGAGCGGTGCGTCATGTTGCCGCAGTGCCCCAGTTGGATGGATGCCTTGGCACCATAAGAGTGGACAGCATCGGTGAGGTTTTTCAAAGTGGGCACAATCTCCTCTCGCATCCAAAGCTGGCCATTAAAGGACAATCCCGACTGGCTGACGGCAGCGTAGGCCACCGTCGTCATGCCCACACCGCCTCGCGCCACCGCCACATGATAGTTGTACAAATCGTCGGAGGGCCGGTTGCCATAGGCCATATTCTCAAAAGCCGCCGAACGTATCACTCTGTTGCGCAAGGTGATAGGTCCGATTTCGCAAGGCGTGAAGATGGGTGAATTCTCCATGGTTCAATATATAAAAGGTATGATTCTCTTGACTTTTTTCGTATCCAACGCGTCGCCGAATTCGCTCTGATACATCTTATAGATATGGTCGGCACGAGGGCCGAGATTGGCGAACGTCCACAAGGCGAACACAGCGCCCGCCCACGACCATGTAAGTATCGCAAAACCAATCCATTCCACGAACTCGCCGAAATAGTTGGCCGAAGTGACATAGCGGAACATGCCGCCTTGCGGAAGATAATGATTCGTGTCGCCCTCGTGGCGCAGGTTGCGAATGATATCGTCGGACTGAATGTTGATGTACATCCCGATGATGAAAATCAGGAAACCAACGATGAATCTCGGGTCGGTCAGCCAATCGTTGGGATAATAGTCTTCGGGCGAGAGGTAGAAAATCCAGCCGCCTTGCATCAGCGCGTTCAACACGTTGAATATCACACCCATAAGAACAATCGAAAGCGGCATGACACTATTGCCTCTCATCCGGAACGGAAACACGAAGGAACGCTGGATGTAGTGCAACTCGAATAAGAACAAAAAGGCCATCCGAACCAAGTCATCGCGCCGGTCGGAGAACATCCATAGCAATAACATGGCAATAAAAACAGGCGATTCCATCAGCACCCAGCCAAGCTTATTGTTGACTGCGGGACCCCATTTGCGGTCGTAAAACTTGCCGTATCCAGCATCCACGAAAAAGAGACTCACAAACACCACCACAGCGATGCAAGCCATGACAATCAGGAAGATATAGAATTGATGTAAGGTCATTTTACTTCAAAATTAAGGTCAAAAGTAAGGAAAAAACCATTTGCATGACTCTTTTTTCAACAAACGAGACTAAAAACTGTCCATTTTGGAACCGCCAATGATGGACAAAACAAAAAGAAATGCGTAACTTTGCGCCAAAATTAAACCCAATGGAATCGAATGTCGGACTGTTCAACGAATCGTTTCCGCCCGTGATGGACGGCGTGGCCGTATGTGTCCAAAACTATGCCTATTGGATGCAGAAAAAAGTGGGTGGTGTGTCGGTTATCACACCGAATGTGCCTGGAGCCGACTACAGCCGATACGACTACGAAGTGCTCGACTATTTCTCTGTCCCAGTGCTGTTCCGCCAGCCGTATGTCACTGGAATTGCGGAAGTTGACCCTGCTTTTCTTGTAAAAATCACAAAACGGCAGTTCAAGATTGTTCATGCCCATTCGCCCTTTGCGGCAGGCTTTGCAGCGGCAAATGTAGCCAAAAGGCTCAACATTCCGATGGTGGCCACCTTCCATTCCAAGTACCGAGACGACTTCAGCCAGACCATTCCCTCAAAGGCCGTTGTCGACCAAATCATCAAGCGCATTGTCAGTTTTTATGAACGCGCTGACGAGGTTTGGGTACCGCAAGCATCTGTTGCAGAGGTAATTAAGGAATACGGTTACAACGGCAACGTGGAAGTGGTTCCCAACGGCAGCGACCTTGTGGCCGACTATCCAGAGGCCTATTTCGTTGAGGCGCGACAAAAATTAGGCATCGCGCCGAGCGAATTCGTTTGCCTTTTCGTAGGCCAACACGTTTGGCAGAAAAACGTGCGTCTCATCATCGAAGCCCTTGAAAAAGTGAAAGATACGCCCTTCAAGATGTTTTTCGTCGGTAACGGCTACGCCGCTGACGCGATGAAGGAAATGGTGACAGAAAAAGGTCTCGACAGCCGAGTCACTTTTGTGGGCACCATCACTGACCGCGAGATTATCAAGCAGTATTACGCGGCGGCGGACCTCTTCCTCTTCCCCTCGCTTTACGACACCGATGGCCTCGTCGTGAAAGAAGCGGCGGCTATGCACACACCTTCTATTTTAATTGACGAGGCGACGGCAGCCTCCATCATCACCGATGGTGAAAACGGATTCCTAAGCCATAATGACTTGGACGCTTTTGCCAACCGTCTCCGCGAACTCATCCATGACCCAGAGCGCGTTCATCGGGTAGGTGTGCAAGCCTCACGAAGCATTGTCCGCTCGTGGGAAGACGTGGTCGACGAGGTGCTTGATCGATATAACAGATTGATTGCTAAAAAGAAACTGATTGTCATACCTTAAAACTTTAGAAACATGAACACAAGCTGGATTCTCATCATCGTCATCGGCATCGTCGGGATGCTGGTGCAATGGAAACTGAAAAGCGTATTCGCCAAATATTCAAAGGTGCTCTCGCCTGGCGGAATGACTGGAGCGCAAATCGCACAGAAAATGCTGAACGACAATGGCATATACGATGTTTCTGTCACCTGCATCAAAGGGCAGCTCACCGACCATTACGACCCGACCAAGAAGACGGTCAACCTGAGCGAAGACGTCTATCGAATGAACAGCGTTGCCGCCGCTGCCGTAGCTGCCCACGAATGTGGTCATGCCGTGCAACACAAGGTGGGCTACGCCCCTCTGCGCCTACGTTCTGCTTTGGTGCCCGCCGTCAATATCTCATCTAAGCTTTCGATGATTGTCATCATCATCGGCCTGCTGATTATCAACACCTTCCCTGCCCTGTTCTGGGTTGGAATCGCCATGTTCGCAATGGTGTTTTTGTTCAGCGTGGTGACCTTGCCCGTCGAGTTCAACGCCTCGCGCCGTGCTTTGGCTTGGCTACAATCTTCCAACTCGCTCAGTCAAGCTGAGCTTTCGCAAGCCAAGGAAGCTTTAAGCTGGGCTGCGAGCACCTACGTTGTGGCCGCTTTGTCGTCGTTGGCCTCGCTACTGTATTATATTGGGTTGGGGAATAGTAGGAGGTAAACGAAAAAACCATGAAAACCAGACTCCTCATCATCCTCTGCCTTTTCAGTTTTTATGCCACTGCGCAAAACATCCACATCCTTCCTACGCCACAACAAGTGGAAACCACTGAAGGCCAATTCGTTTGGGACGAGGATGTCGTCCTCACTTATGATGCCTCCGATGCCGAAATCAGCCCAATCATCACGATGTTTCGGCAGGATTTGGACCAAATCACAGGCAAAAAAGTACAGTTTTCGCACGGAGTGATAAAAGGAAAACACTTCATCGAACTCGTCAAAACAGACCACCTCGATGTGAGCGAAAACGAAGACCAGGCCTACAAGCTGACTATCAACCCCAACTTCGTGAGGATGGAAGCCACCACTTCTGCGGGACTTTTCTACGCTACGCAAAGCCTGAAACAACTCTACCGCTATGCTTTTCTGAAAAGCAACGAAGACGAAATCACACTGCCCTGCATGACCATCACCGACTGGCCCAACTTCAAGATTCGCGCCTGGCAGGACGACATCAGCCGTGGCCCCATTGTCAGCATGGATTATTTGAAACGCCTCATCCCACAACTCGCTGAATGCAAGCTCAATGCGTTCTCGCTTTACACGGAGCACACGTTCAAGACCAATTGCCACCCTGACCTCGCTCCCGCCGATGCCTTTACCGCCGAGGAAATCAAGGAGTTGGAGGAGTTTTGTAGGCCGTATCATATCAATATCATTGGCAATCAGCAATGTTTCGGACATTTCGAGGAGATTTTGTGCAATCCCTTCTACAGCGATTTGGTTGACACGAAATGGAACCTCAATCCTGCCAACGAAGACACCTACAAGTTCCTTGAGGCCCATTTGAAAGAAGTTGCAAAAGCCTATAAATCAACGTATTTCAACATCAACTGCGACGAAACCGAAAGCCTTGGGCAAGGCTACGCCAAGGCGTACGTGGATTCCGTTGGCCAAACGACTGCCTATTACCAGCACATCAACCGCGTTAATCGGATGCTGCGCCCCTATCACAAGCGTGTAATGATGTGGGGTGACATCGCCGAAAAACATCCCGAAATCCTTGAGAATCTGGACAATGACATCTTCCTCATTGCGTGGAGTTATGTGGCACAAGACGATTTCAACGTTTTTTTGAAACCTTACGTCAATTCAGGGCACAAGTTCCTCGTCGCGCCTGGCGTGAGCCTCTCCGAACGGGTTTGGCCCAAGCATTACGAATTCAAGTCCAACATCACCCACCTCTGTCGCGACGGTTACAAAAACGGTGCACTCGGTGTCATCAACACCTGTTGGGATGACTTCGGCGAATCGCTGACAAACAGTGCTTTATACGGCCTTGCCGTGGGTGCGGAAATGTGTTGGAACGCCGTTTCAAAAAAAGACCGCGACACCGAAACCAACTTCACGACACATTTCTTCGGAACCACTTCCACCGAGCTTTGCAAGCATCTTGACGAGGTCTCGGAATGGACAAAAATCGATGGCATCGGCAAGTTCAGTGCGATGACCGAGCCGATGGTGCCTTTCTACCCTTCCCTTGTTGGCGATTCGATAGAAACCCTTAACAAAGAAGCAGTTAAGGCTTTGGCTGAATTGGGCAAAGCCTTGGAAAAAGACAAAAAAACGGCAAGGAAAAACGCAGAGGTTTTCGACAATGCCTTATATGCCGTACATCGCATGGTATGGTGCGCCAATCGCAATCTCTTAAGGTGTCAACTATTTGACACTTATCAAGATACAACAGTGAAAAACATCGCTGGATGCCGAAAAATGATCCAAGAACTGATTGGAGGCCTGCATGACTTGAAATGCGAATACATCCCCATTTGGAGCCAAGAGAACCGTCCATATTGGCTTGAGGTCAACATGAAGAAATACGACGACATCGCCCGCGAACTGCAACAGCTTGAATACCTGCCTTTTATTGAGTCGACAACAACTGAGAAAGGCTATCCTGCCGTTGCTTTGAAAACCATTTTCGATGACAAGGAAATTCATTATACCGTTGATGGAAAAGAAGTTACAGTGACCGATTCCGTTTATCGTCGGCTCATCGTGTTGTTGTGGCCTTGTCTCGTCAAAGCGGCTTGCTTCAATGACTTGGGCGAGCCGATTTGCGCAAAGCGTTACTTCTTCTACCACAAGGGGATGGGCCGATTGAAGCAACTGAATAGTCCTGCGGGCAACTACTGTCCTGAGTACTCGGGCGGTGGCGACAACGCCCTGCTTGACGGCAACTTGGGCAGCGATGACTACAAGGACGGCCATTGGCAAGGCTTTTACGGCATCGACGCCGACCTCGAAATCGACTTAGGGAAATGGACAAAAGTAGAAGCCTTGAACATCGGTTTCTTGGTGAATGCCCACGATTGGATCCTGCGTCCCGACATAGTGGAAGTTTACTCCTCCCCTGACGGGAAAAGCTATCAACTTGCCAAGACTTTTGCCCTCACAACCGAAATCACGAAACAGGGCAACTTCACTTTCCGTGAGCGATTTGCAACACCTGTTTTATCAACACGTTACTTACGTATTGTGGTAAAGAATCCCGGCAAACTTCCCGAAGGCTTGCCTGGCAGCGGTTACGATTCATGGGTTTTTATGGATGAAGTGATTGTCGAATAAACGGTCTGATAGCAACCTGACAACGCATTAAGTTACAATCCTTTTGCTGACACAATGGATAATAAAAACGTCAATATCACACCGAACCTCATCAAGCACTTCGCCGACTACCTTCGCTTGGAGCTTTCGCTGTCCGACAACAGTGTGGAGGCCTATTGCCATGATGTTGGACTATTCTTGCAATATATTGAGTATCAAAACCTTTCATCAGAAATCAAGGAGATAAACCAGCAAACCATAGAGAACTTCTTCGCTTATCTCTATGACTTAAATATCGGAGCCACTTCACAGGCGCGGATTTTGTCGGGGCTGAAGTCGTTTTGGCGTTACCTGACACAAGAAGAAATCACCGAAACCGACCCGACTGTCCTCATCTCCTCGCCCACTTTGGGTCGCCACCTGCCCGAAGTGCTGAGTTATGAGGAAATCCAAAAAATGATTGACAGCATCGATCTGAGCCAACCCAACGGTCACCGCAACAAAGCCATGATTGAAGTGATGTACGGCTGTGGACTTCGCGTTTCTGAACTCATCGGACTACAAATCAGCGACATATACAAAAGCGATGGTTTCCTCCGCATCTTCGGCAAAGGCAGCAAGGAACGGCTCGTGCCCATCGGCGACTCAAGCTTGAAAATCCTATTCCAATATATTGAAGGAGCCAGAGTTCACATCACGCCAAAGCCCAAATTCACCGACATCGTGTTTCTCAACAGTCGCGGCACCAGCCTCACACGCCAGATGGTCTTCTTGATTGTCAAGGACTTGGCGGAGAAAAACGGCATCACCAAAACCATCAGTCCGCACACGTTCCGACACAGTTTTGCGACACATCTTTTGGAAGGCGGAGCCAATCTATTGGCCGTACAGCAAATGCTGGGCCACGCCAGCGTCAGCACGACCGAAATTTACACCCACATTTCAGACGAACTATTGCGTGACACACTAACAAGCTATCATCCGCGTTTTAAGAACAATTAAGATTGCTGAGCCTATTGAAGCACTGAATCAAGAAAAAGATTACTTTTGCAAAAAAATCCACCATGGACAACTCAAAATTCGACTTTCTGAAAGGCCTCCGCCCCGACCGTTTCTTTCTCATGGCCGGCCCTTGTGTGATTGAGGACGAAGCCTCTCCCCTCTTCATTGCCGAGACCTTGAAAAACATCTGCCAAAATCTCGACATTCCGCTGATCTTCAAGGGTTCCTACCGCAAGGCTAACCGCTCACGCTTGGATTCTTTTACGGGCATCGGCGACGAAAAAGCATTGAAGGTGCTACAAAGAATCAGCAAGGAATTTGAACTTCCCGTGGTGACCGACATTCATGCTGCAGAAGAAGCGTTCATGGCCGCAGAATACGTTAACATCCTGCAAATTCCAGCCTTCCTTTGCCGTCAGACCGACCTCCTTGTGGCCGCAGCCAAAACGGGAAAAACAGTCAACATCAAGAAAGGGCAGTTCCTCTCAGGCGAGGCGATGGGATTTGCCGTCGAGAAAGTCAGGCAATCGGGCAACGATAAGGTCATGCTGACCGAGCGCGGCTCCATGTTCGGCTATCAAGATTTGGTGGTGGATTTCCGCAATATCGCTGTGATGCAGAAGTTTGGAACACCTGTAATTCTGGATGTCACCCATTCCTTACAGCAGCCCAACCAAAGCAGTGGCATCACAGGTGGCCAGCCCGAAATGATTGGCCTCATCGCTAAGGCCGGCATCGCGGCAGGCGCCGACGGCCTCTTCATGGAAGTACATCCCGAACCGTCTAAAGCCAAGTCTGACGGTGCCAACATGCTCCGCCTCGACCTCGTGGAAGGTCTGCTGAAAAGTCTTGTTAGAATTAAGGAAGTGCTGTGATTTATTTCACAAAAACAAACTCTACTGCATTTTCATGTTGATAATCTGACCCGTTTCAGTGTCAAAATCCATTCTCGTGTTGGCAAAAGGTGCCATCAACAGAACTCCTAACTGGTTGATGATCAAACGCTCTTCAATCAAAGTAGTGTTTTTCAAGCTCACTTTCACGTTAGCCGTTTCAGGAACACGGTAAAACAACTTATTGTCATACGACATCGACTCGACGGCTGACTGGCTCGGTGCATTGATGCCTGCAGTGTTGTTCAAAGGTAAAGTTTGCACCGTTATCGGGCTACCCGAACCGGAAGTTCCTGTTGTAAGGCCATCACTCTCAGAGAACTTAGCCACGGTTTGAGTAAGCACTTCCTTGGATGGAATCACATAAACCGGTCTGACGACCGTGCTCGTGACGCGGCTGCCCAAAAACAGACTCAAATAATCTTGCTCCATTTCCTCCAACTTGGAATACATTTCCCTGAAACTCTCTGGCGTATAAGCCGTTTCGTAGTAGCCTGAAATCAGTTTGAACTTCGAGTCGCGAATCCCCGCAATCTTGTCGGCAGCCTCGCGGGCAATCTGCGCATCCGACTTTCCTGAGGTGATCAACTTGATGAAGCCCTGGTTTCTTGATTTCGCCATGCATGGTGGGATTTGCAAAGGTTCTTGAGGTTTTTGCTGACTCTCAGATTCAATCAAGGCACTTCCTGAACCCACACTGCGGATGATGCCGTTAGGCAAAATGTCAAATTCAGCCTTGGATCCGCCTCTAACCGCTCCAACCGAAACGAAAAACGTAGCGTTCGGGTCGGGAGTGGCAACTTGTTTCATCCTCACATCCAGAAGTTTATATTCCATTGAGCTATACTCAACCATTTCCTCATGCTCAAAATAGAGTGAGGCGTATGCACTCAACGGCCCTGGCTCACATTGGGTCTCTTCAATAATGAAATCCAGTTGCAACATGGTTTGCGGCAACGAATAATAGAAACCGCTCTGCTGACCTGGATTGACATTTTTGGCAAAAGTAGTGGTAAACTGAGCTTGTAACATGCTGGTTGTCAAGAAACAAGCCGCAAAAACAAAGATTAGTTTAAAAGAAAATCTGTTCATTTCGTAGTCAATTATGAATTTATGGGTCAAAAATACACATTAAATTGATAAGGTACTCATTCTAAGGCAACTTTTTCTTTTTTGCTGAAGGCAAGCAAGGCCAAAAATGTCAGTAATCCATTGACTATCAATATTTCAAAACCAAATTGATAGCCACCAAACAATTGCTTTGAATAGAGCTTCAGCAAATAGCTGACCACGGGTGAAGCAACTGCAATGAACGGAACCGCCTTATCTAAAGCCTTGCGGTTTTTCACAAACAAGCCAAAAGTGTAAAGCCCAAGCAAAGGCCCGTATGTGAAGCCTGCAATGTCGAAAACCTTATCAATCAGCGACTCGTTGTGGAAAGGACGAAATGCGACAATTACCAACAAGTAAAGCAAGGCAAACGCTACATGGATCCACTTGCGGTACTTTGTGATTTGCGCTTCGGAAATCTGCTTTTTGTCAAAGTGCATGAAATCGAAACAGAACGAAGTGGTCAACGCGGTCAAAGTGCCATCGGCACTGGAATATCCAGCGGCCACCAAGCCAAGAACAAACACGACACTCGTGAATTTGCTCAAGCTGAACGCCACCGAGGGAAAAATCTTGTCATTGACCACCACACCCGCCTCATTCACAGGAAGTTGGAACCCCGTTGCCTGCGCGTAATAAATCAAGGCCGCGCCAAGGCACAAAAACAGCCCATTGACCAAGACAAATAGCAAGCTTGAGGTCATCACATTTTTTTGGGCATCACGCAAGTTCCTGCAAGTCAAGTTTTTCTGCATCATATCTTGGTCGAGGCCCGTCATGGTGATGGTGATGAACGCTCCGCTCAACAACTGCTTAAGCCAGAATTTGTTGTGTGTCCAGTCGGTTTCAAAAACCTTGGTGTAGCCTTTCTCTGAAGCGGATTTCATCAGGTCGCCAAGCGAGATGTGAAGGTTTCTCAGAATGAACCAAGCCGTCAGGAAAGCCGCCAAAAGCAGGAATGTCGTCTGCAAAGTGTCAGTCCAAACCACCGTCTTGATGCCACCTTTGAAGGTGTATAGCAAAATAATGGCGATGAAAATGACCGCCGGCACCCAAAACGGAATGCCCCAACCTTTGAAGACGAACTCATACAACACAAAGACAACGAGATACATCCTCAGCGCCGAGCCTAACAGCCGCGACAAAATGAAGAACGCCGCACCCGTTTTCTCCGACCTTGGTCCGAAACGCATATTCAAATAGGTATAGATGGAAGTCAGATTGAGGCGGTAATACAAAGGCAGCAATATCAACGCAATCACCGCGTAACCAATCACATAGCCCAACACCAATGGCAAATAGGTGAACTGTCCTGTATAGACCCCACCTGGTACCGACATAAACGTCACGCCCGAAAGCGAGGCTCCTATCATGCCATAGGCCACCACAAACCACGGCGAGTTGCGGTTGCCACGGAAAAAGGCCGCGTTGTCGGACTTGCGCGAGGTGAAGTGCGAAATCACGAACAGCAAGACCGTATAAAGCACAAAAACTATCAGTATCGTCGTCGAATTCATGATGATTTCAATTAAAAGTGCAAAAATAAGAATAATATCGCCTACTTTCTCGATTCCATGACCGAAAAAAAGCTAATTTTGCGCCCCAAAACAAAAACCAATGAAAGGTATATACACCATCCTATTGCTCATTGTCTCCAATGTGTTTATGACATTCGCTTGGTATGGCCAGCTCAAGCTTTTGGAAATCGTCCCTTCCTCAAAAGATTGGCCGCTTTTCCTTGTCATCCTCATGTCGTGGGGCATTGCACTGTTCGAGTATTCATTCATGATACCCGCCAACCGTATCGGAGCGATGCAAAACGGCGGCCCTTTCAACCTTATCCAACTGAAAGTCATTCAAGAAGCCGTCTCCTTGACCGTTTTTACCATCATCGTCATCACTGTGTTCAAAACCGAAACTTTCCGGTGGAACCACATCCTCTCTTTCATCTTCATCATCCTAGCCGTGTTTTTTGCCTTCAAAAAGTAGATTTTTGTTGCAACAAACGGAAAAATGCATGATATTTGCGGACTCGGAACGACACCTATAACTGACAAAAAAGAAAGGAAATAATATGAAATTCTATGACATAGATTCTGTCTTCACCTTCGGAAAATATGAAGGCTTGACCATCGCAGAAGTATATGAAAAAGACCCTAAATACCTGAAATACTGCGAGGAAAACATCGATGAGTTCTACGTTTCGCCCTCCGTGATGCGCGAGTTGAAATCCATGAACCGCGCCATCAACGACTCGGACCTCTTGGACGTCAATTTCGACAAGATGAGCGACGACGAAATCGACAGTTTCATCAGCGGACACGATGAGGAAGACGAGTTCGATGAATCCAAGTTGGAACACGACTTCGACTGGGACAACAACGACTTTGCGGACGACTCGCCGTTCGACGAGTTTGAGGACGAGTTCGACGAAGAGGAATTCAACGACGAATTCGGCGACAGCTTCGATGAAAGCATCGACGGCGGATTCGATGAGCTTTATTAATTTTCCGCAAATCTAAAAAGACCAGCCCTCTATGTCATTCCCATGGGAATCTATAGAGGGCTGGTCTTATTATGTATGATCACATTATGCGTTGATCCGTTCCGAAATGGAATAAACCCGTTTCTCACGCTGCGTGGAGGTAATCATCTCGGCGAGGAAACCCGTTGAGAACAACTGCACACCAATGATGATGGCCAAAAGCGCAAAATAGAACAACGGACGACGCGTCATTCCGTACACATGGCCAAAGAGCCGAGTACATGCCAAATACACAGCAATGACAAAACCTATTAAGAAGGTGACTGAGCCCAGCAGTCCGAAGAAGTGCATCGGACGGTTGCTGAACTTCGAGATGAAGTTGATGGTCACCAAGTCGAGATAGCCGCGCACGAAACGGCTCATGCCGAACTTACTCGTACCATATTTCCGTTTCTGATGGTGCACCACCTTCTCCCCTATGTGGCTGAAACCGTTCATCTTAGCGATGACGGGGATGTAGCGGTGCATCTCGCCGTACACCTGAATGCTCTTCACTACCTCATTGCGATAGGCTTTTAGGCCGCAATTGAAGTCGTGCAACTTGATGCCTGACATGACACGTGTCGTCCAATTGAAGAACTTCGAAGGGATGTTTTTGGCAATCTTGGAGTCGTAACGCACTTTCTTCCAGCCCGATACAAGGTCATAGCCTTCCTCCTTTATCATCTTGTAGAGTCCGGGAATCTCATCGGGGCTGTCCTGAAGGTCGGCATCCATGGTGATGACCACGTCGCCCTGCACAATCTTGAAGCCCTCGTTCAGTGCCGGCGACTTGCCGTAGTTCCGCCTGAAACGCAAGGCTCTCACGTTAGGATTGCTTTGTGACAAACCTTGGATAATGTCCCAAGAATTGTCGGTGGAGCCATCGTCCACAAAGACGATTTCGTAGGAGAAGCCATGCTCGTCCATCACACGCCGAATCCATGATTCAAGCTCGGGCAGCGACTCAGCCTCATTCAACAATGGTATGACAACGGATATGTCCATAATGTTTGTTTTTATCACAAAACCTACAAAACTTTCAAAACCTTTATCTACAGTCGGAAAGCCACGCCAACCGGCTGGCTTTCCAGCGGCGACCCGGTTGGGAAGCCGCGTCAACGGGAGTCAAGTTTTGCCGGTTTTGATTGTTTTGTGATTACTTAATCTCTGTTTTACCGCCCATGTAGGGTTGCAAGGCCTTCGGGATGGCCACACTGCCATCAGCACGAAGGTTGTTCTCCAAGAAGGCAATCAACATGCGCGGCGGAGCGACTACCGTATTGTTCAAGGTGTGGGCAAAGTAGTTGCCGTTCTTCCCCTTGATTCTGATTTTCAGTCTACGCGCCTGAGCGTCACCGAGATAAGAGCAGCTACCCACCTCGAAATACTTCTTCTGGCGTGGTGACCAAGCCTCCACATCAAGCGATTTCACTTTCAGGTCGGCCAAGTCGCCGGAACAGCATTCCAAAGTGCGCACGGGAATGTCCATCGAACGGAACAGCTCCACGGTGTTGCGCCACATCTGCTCGTACCAATAATCGGCATCCTCTTGTTTGCAGAGCACCACCATCTCCTGTTTCTCAAACTGGTGGATGCGGTACACGCCGCGTTCCTCAATACCGTGCGCGCCCTTCTCCTTGCGGAAGCAGGGCGAATAGCTCGTCAGTGTCAGCGGAAGCGACTCCTCGGGCACAATTTGGTCGATGAACTTGCCAATCATGGAGTGCTCGCTGGTGCCGATGAGATAAAGGTCCTCTCCTTCAATCTTGTACATCATCGCGTCCATTTCGGCGAAGCTCATCACGCCGGAGACGATTTCGCTGCGCACCATGAACGGCGGCACGCAGTAGGTGAAGCCCTTGTCAATCATGAAGTCACGGGCGTAAGTGATGACGGCGGAATGCAGCCGCGCGATGTCGCCCATGAGATAATAGAAACCGTTGCCCGCCACGCGGTGCGCCGAATCCAAATCCAATCCGTTGAATTTGGCCATGATGTCGGCGTGATAAGGCACCTCGAAATCAGGGACTACTGGCTCGCCAAAGCGCTCTTTTTCAACATTGAAGCTGTCGTCCTTCCCTATCGGCACTTCGGGCGCGATGATGTTCGGGATGGAATACATCACCTTCGTGAGCTGCTCCATAAGCGAAGTCTGCTGCTTGCCGAGCTGTTCCAGCTCTTGGGCATTGGCTTCTACGAGTTTCTTCATTTCGTTGGCTTTTTCGACTTCCTTGTTTTTAAACAGGATGCCAATTTCCTTGGATATGGAATTGCGTTGGGAACGAAGCTCGTCCGCTTTCTGCTGACAATCACAATATTGCGTGTATAGACTTACGGCCTCATCGACGAGAGGCAGCTTGCTGTCCTGGAATTTCTTCTTGATGTTTTCCCTGACCACGTCGGGATTCTTGACTAAAAACTTGATGTCAATCATATCTTTCGCATTTACAAAATCGGGCAAAGATAGGAATTTTCTTGTAATGCTCGTCCGACAAGGCACAAAATAATGCCCGCAAGCCGAAGCCTACGGGCATTTTGCCGTAGAGACGTGGCGGACCACGTCTCTACAATTATTTCATCATCTGACAACCAGTTTCCTATAACACGTCCCCTTGCCTTCCACAGTAATGCGCAATGTGTAGACACCTGCAACATCAGGGGCGGCGATGGTTTGTGCAGACGTTGCGGGCAACGTTTCCACTACTACGCCGAGGGCATTGATGATTTCGATTTGCATCTCGCCGATTTCATCCTTCGTCGAAACGAGGCTGAAGAGCTGGCCTTTCGCCACGGGGTTCGGGTAGACGTACAGGTTATGGGCCCATTCGTCAATGCTTGTCGCATCACGGAAGTGAACGGCGTAAGGTTCCATAAGGTCGCCCAAAGTGGCATTGTTGCTGAAGTTGATCTGCTCGTTCGCGCCTTGAACTTCCTCACCCGTTACCATATCATAGAGGCTGAAGCTGAGCGTCTCCACCTCCTCACCCGTGATGGTCAGGAAGGCGATGTAACGATCCAGCGGTTCAATGTACATCAGCCTGACGCTACCACGGCACTCGCCATTGGCAAAGGCGGCCAGCTCGTAGCTGTCGCTAGTCAGTTCTTCATCGTCAAGCTTGACGATGGCCGTCACCGTCATGTTGTCGGGATAGGCATGCATGTCGGGCACCCAATGGTTGTTGTCCGAACTAATGTTTTCGACGAGGGTCTCCCCTTTCGCGCCCTCAGGATAGACCAGCGTGAAGCTCCCGCTGCCGTTCGACTTGTACAGCAAGCCCATGCCGGGCTCGATGGTCGACAGTGTGCCCATCCAGCCCATGCCGTTGTAGTAGTTGGCGTAGCCATTCAGTGCCTTCAACTGGTCGCCGTTGGCGGGAGTGATACCCGACAGGGCCGTGCCGACGCTCATGCTTGAGTTGACAGGATAACCAATCCAGTTCCAGCCTGGACCGATGGTGATGGGATGCGATGCAGACGTGGTCGCCTCACCCGTCATTTCCACCACACAAGCGGCAGAGGTCTTGATCTTGTAGGACGATTCGTTGTTGATGTTCGAAAGCATTCCCATCCAGCCCATGCCTTCGTAGTAGTTCACATACTGCGCCTGCGACTTGATTTGGATGCCGTCGCTGCCAAGGCATGCCTCAAGTTGGGCGAGGCCGTCAATACTTTCCTGTCCGATGTAGGTGTTCCACCAGTTCCAGCCGGAGGTGAAGTTGCTCGTCTGAGCGCCGCTAGGCTCAATGAAGTTGGCCACATAGTTGCCGGCCTCGGTCACGGTGAAGGTATAGGTGGCGCTGGTCGAGACCGAGCTACCGTCCTTCGTCCAGTTCACGAAAAGGTAACCTGCATTCGGCGTGGCCGTCAACGTGCAGCTTTCACCATAATTGTAGGTGCCGCCGCCGCTAACGGTGCCGCCTGCGGCCGGGTTGGCGGTGGCGGTGATGGTGTAGCTGTCCTGCGTGAAGTTGGCCACCAAGATTCTGTCAGTAGTCACCTCGAAGGTGTAGGCGGCATTGGTTGAGATCTGAGCTCCGCTTTCTGTCCAATTAACGAAGGTGTAGCCTATGTTGGCGGTGGCCGTCAAGGTGCAGCTTTCGCCATAATTATAGCCTCCCGCGCCGCTGACGGTGCCGCCTGCGCTCGGGTTGGCCGTGACGGTGATAGTGTAGCTGTTCTGCTCGAAGTGGGCCACATACGCGCCAGTTTCAGTCACGGTGAAGGTATAGTTGGCGTTAGTCGAGACTGAGCTACCGCCCTTCGTCCAGTTGACGAAGGTGTAGCCTGCGTTGGCTGTAGCCGTCAAGGTGCAAGAGGCGCCGTGATTGTAGGTGCCGCCACCGCTGACAGTGCCGCCTGCGCTCGGAGTGGCCGAGGCAGTGATGGTGTAGCTGTTCTGCTCGAAGTGGGCCACCAAAGTGCGGTTACCGGTCACGGTGAAGGTGTAGGCGGCGTTGGTCGAGACCTGGGTACCACCTTCCGTCCAATTGACGAAGGTGTAGCCTGTGTTGGCCGTGGCCGTCAAGGTGCAGCTTTCGCCATAATTATAGCCTCCCGCGCCGGTGATAGTGCCGCCTGCGCTCGGAGTGGCGGAGGCCGAAACTATGTAGGAGCTTGCGGTGAAGTTGGCCACCAAGGTTCTGTCAGTAGTCACCTCGAAGGTGTAGGTGGCGTTGGTCGAGACCTGAACTCCGCCTTCCGTCCAGTTGACAAAGGTGTAGCCTGTGTTGGCCGTGGCGGTCAAGGTACAGCTTGCACCGTGGTTGTAAGTGCCTGCGCCAGTGACGGTGCCGCCTGCGCTCGGAGTAGCGGTGGCGGTGATTTCATGCGGGCATGGCTCTATCCAGTTGGTGAACTCGTCCCATCCCGAAGCGGCCTGATAGGCACCCAAAGAACCGCAAGGCACTGTAACGGGGATGGCAGGGTTCACGCCAGAAAAAGCACCATCACCCAACGTGGGTGGTGCCACGGCCAGTGAACTGATGGCCGTGAAGCCACTGCAATCTTCGAAAGCGGAATAGCCTATTGTCGTCAAGGAGTTGCCTAAAGTCAGGCTGCCCGTGAAACCGCTGCATTCATAGAAAGCATAAGGACCAATCGTCGTTACCGAGTTCGGGATAGTTAGGCTGCCTGTGAAGCCACTGCAAATTCTGAAAGCAGCAGCTCCGATCGTGGTCACAGAATTCGGGATGGTCAAGCTGCCCGTGAAACCGCTGCAACCATCGAAAGCTTGCATTCCAATCGTAGTCACCGAGTTCGGGATGGTCAGGCTGCCCGTGAAACCACTGCAATATTGGAAAGCTTGCATTTCAATCGTCGTCAAAGAGTTGCCAAGGGTCAGACTGCCCGTGAAACCAATGCAAGAATCAAAAGCACTCTCTCCAATCGTCGTCAAGGAGTTGCCAAGGGTCAGGCTGCCCGTGAAACCAGTGCAAAGCCAGAAAGCATAATTCCCAATCTCAGTCACCGAGTTCGGGATGGTCAAGCTGCCCGTCAAGCCGCTGCAATGATAGAAAGCATAATCTCCAATCGCGGTCACGGTGTAGGTCACACCGTCGATGGTCTTGGTTTCGGGGATGGTGATTGGGCCTGTGGCGTCGGTGTCGTCTCTGTGTCCCGTCACAGTCACCGAAACGCCATCGCTGTTGATGGCGTACGTCAAGGGGTCGGGATCGACAAACTCGAAGTGGGCCACATACGCCGCGTTACCGGTCACGGTGAAAGTATAAGAGGCATCGGTAGAAACCTCGCTTCCATCTTTCGTCCAATGGACAAAGCTGTAGTCTGTGCTCGGCGTGGCCGTCAAGGTGCAGCTTTGTCCACCAGTGTAAGTGCTCCCGCCACTCACGGTGCCGCCTTCAACAGGGTCGGCGGTGGCGGTGATGGTGTAAGAACAAGCTTCTATCCAATTGGTGAACATGTTCCATCCCGAAGCGGCCTGATAGTCACCCAAGGAGCCACAAGGCACCGTGACAGGGATGGCAGGGTTCACATAGAAAACAGAACTGCCTAACGAGGGTGGTGCCACGGCCAGTGAATTGATGGCCGTAAAGCCACTGCAAAGCCAGAAAGCAAGATTCCCAATCGTCGTCACCGAGTTCGGGATGATCAGGTCGCCCGTGAAACCGCTGCAACCAGAGAAAACTTGCCCTCCAATCGTCGTCACAGCGTTCGGGATAATCAGGTCGCCCGTGAAACCGCTGCAATCTTGGAAAGCACCCCCTCCAATCGTCGTCACCGAGTTCGGGATGGTCAGGTCGCCCGTGAAACCGCTGCATTGATAAAAAGTATATTCACCAATTGTAGTTACCGTGTTCGGGATGGTCAGGCTGCCCGTGAAACCGCTGCAACCAGAGAAAGCGCTCTCTCCAATCGTCATCACCGAGTTCGGGATAGTCAGGCTGCCCGTGAAACCACTGCAATATTGGAAAGCACATCTTCCAATCGTCGTCAAGGAATTCGAAAGAATCAGGCTTGTGAAATTGTAACAACCAAAGAAAGCATACATTCCAATCGAAATCACGGAGTTCGGGATAATCAAGTCGCCCGTCAAACCGACACAGTCTTTGAAAGCATAATCTCCAATTCCGGTCACGGTGTAGGTCACACCGCCGATGGTCTTGGTTTCGGGGATGGTGATTGGACCTGTGGCGGCGGTGCCGTCCACGTGTCCCGTCACTTGAACCGAAACGCCGTCGCTGTTGATGGCGTACCTCAAGGGGTCGGTAGGCTCGAAGTGGGCCACATACGTGGCAGCACTCGTTACGGTGAAGGTATAGGTGGCGCTGATCGAGACGACAGCGCCGTCTTTGGTCCACATGACAAAGCTGTAGCCTGCGGCTGGCGTGGCCGTCAAGGTGCAGCTTTGTCCACCAGTGTAGGTGCCTCCGCCACTCACGGTGCCGCCTGCGCTCGGGTCGGCGGTGGCGGTGATTTCATGCGAGCATGGCTCTATCCAATTGGTGAACACATCCCATCCCGTAGCGTCGTAATAGGCGCCCAATGAGCCGCAAGGCACTGTAACGGGGATGTCATAGTTCACATCATAGAAAACATCATCGCCCAATGTGGGTGGTGTCACGGCCAGTGAATTGATGGCTGTGAAGCCACTGCAATATGCGAAAGCATCCAAGCCAATCTCTGACACGGAATTGCCTAGGGTTAGGCTACCCGTGAAGCCACTGCATTCAGCGAAAGCACCCGCTTCAATTGTCGTCAAAGAGTTGCCAAGGGTCAGGCTGCCCGTAAAACCGCTGCATTGATAAAAAGCATAATCATCTATTAAAGTCACGGAGTTCGGGATGGTCAAGTCGCCCGTCAAGCCGCTGCAAGCATAGAAAGCACTTCCTCCAATCGTCGTCACGGAGTTCCCAATGGTCAGGCTGCCTGTGAAGCCGCTGCATTGATAAAAAGCATAATCATCTATTAAAGTCACGGAGTTCGGGATGGTCAAGTCGCCCGTCAAGCCGCTGCAAGCATAGAAAGCACTTCCTCCAATCGTCGTCACGGAGTTCCCAATGGTCAGGCTGCCTGTGAAGCCGATACAACCATAAAAAGCACTACTTCCAATCGTAGTCACCGAATTTCCAATGGCCAGGCCACCCGTGAAACCGCTGCAGAACGCGAAAGCAGACCCTCCAATCGTCGTCACCGAGTTCGGGATGGTCAGGTCGCCCGTGAAACCTGTACAATTTCTGAAAGCCTCATCTCCAATCGTCGTCACGGAGTTCCCGATAGTCAGGCTACCCGTGAAACCTGTACAACTTCTGAAAGCCTCATCTTCAATCGTCGTCACCGAGTTCGGAATGGTCAGGTCGCCCGTGAAACCGCTGCAACCAGCGAAAGCATGATTCCCAATCGCGGTCACGGTGTAAGTCACACCACCGATGGTCTTGGTTTCGGGGATGGTAATTGAACCTGTGGCGGCGGTGCCGTCTCTGTGTCCCGTCACGGTGACCGAAACGCCGTCGCTATTGATGGCGTACGTCAAGGGGTCGACATAGGGATGCTCAATGCTGTTCGACCAGAATGCTTCGTCCAACGTGCTTCCTTCGGCAACGACGCCGTACTTGTAGAAGCCCATCTCAAGACCTTCCCAATCTGTGTCAATGTATTCAATTCCTGAAACATCGGCCACCCACTCCCATCCGCTGCCGTCGCTGTGGGCGCGGTAGAGGTCGGTCGTGCCACTGCCGACGTTGACGCTGATGCGGTCGACATAGAGGCAGTCGTCGCCACTGCTCATGCTACCGTCCTTCGAGAAATCCCATTTGAGGATATGTATGCCAGCATCGAGGGCGTACACTCTCTCCTGCCAGTCGATATTGCCAGACCAGGAATCCTGCTGCATATCGTCGATGTAGAAGCGACCGAAATCATAGTTAGACTCAGAGGAGTTGTGGATGAAGAAGCTAATCTGTCCGTCGGCGGGCATCTCAAGAATCAACTGCATGGCGGAGACGGAGCTGTTCACACCCGCATTGCCGCTTTTTATACAATAGGTGCCTTCGTATGGGTTCGTTTCTGTGATTTCCCATGGATAGACCCCATCGTTTAGCCAGATGGGCAGCGACGGCATGCCGCTCTCGAAGTCCTCCACGCCCCATTGCACTCTCATGTAGGGGCTGTTCGGGTCGTCGGGGTCGGGGTTGTGTTCTGCATCAATCTTGAGCAAGGCCATGCTGCAAAGACCCTGAATGTGCATGAATGTGCTCCAACCCGAGGCAGCCGAATAGTTGTCTTCTGCGCCACAAGGCACCATAACGGGGATGTCAGTGTTCACACCATTAAAAACATAACTGCCTAACGAGGGCGGTATTACAGCCAGCGAGCTGATACTCGTGAAACCGCTGCAAATATAGAAAGCACGGTTTCCAATCGTCGTCAAGGTGCTCGGTATCGTCAGACTACCCGTGAAACCACTGCATTGACTGAAAGCCCACAATCCAATCGCGGTCACAGAATTCTGAATGGTCAAGCTGCCCGTGAAACCACTGCAACTCGAGAAAGCATAATCGTCTATGAGAGTCACCGTGTTAGGGATGGTCAGACTGCCTGTCATGCCATCGCAATGGTAGAAAGCACTATTTCCGATGGAGGTCACCGTGTAAGTAATGCCGCCGTAGGTCACGCTTGAGGGCAGGGTGATATCGCCCGTGGGTTGGGTAAAGCCAGTCCAGCAACCAGAACCATTCGGATCTCCTGGGCAGGAGATTTCCACGTAGTGGTTGGTGGCGTCGGTAATGGTGTAGTACAGGGTTTGGCCTGTAGCGCACGTCTGTGAGAAGTCATAGTAGGCAAAGGCCTTGGCCATTCCCGCCGCCAAAAGCAGGAGGATGAAGGATACGCGTAACGCGGATGGCTTGTGTAGTAGATTGTTTTTCATGCTTATTTTGTTTAGTTATTTGTTGTTTCGTTGTAGGCTATTTTGTATTAAAGACAGGGCAAAGTTATGAAAAAAACAAGCAAATGGAGAATTATCTGAATCTTTGCAATTTTGTTTCCCTAAATCAAGACAAAAACAAAGCCCGCAAACCGAAGCCTGCGGGCCTTTTGCCGTAGAGACGTAGTGCCTACGTCTCCACAATCGTTTCATCATCTGACCACCAGTTTCCTATAGCACGTTCCCTTGCCTTCCGCAGTGATGCGCAGGGTGTAGACGCCGGCCACACTCGGGGCGGCAATGGTCGTCTGCAGAGTCGTCGTACGTATCGTCTCCACCTGGCCGAGAGCGTTGATGATTTCAACCTGTACCTTGCCAATTTCATCCGCCGACAGGCTGAGGCTGACGTTCTCGCCTTTTCTGACGGGGTTCGGGAAGACTTGCAGGCTGTTGGCCCATTCGTCTAGGCCAACCGTGCCACGGAAATAAATGGCGTAAGGCTCTCTCACGTCGCCCACGGTGGCGTTGTTGCTGAAGTTCAGGATCTCTTGGGCATCATAGATTTCCTCGCCCGTTTGCGTGTCGTAGAGGCCGAATGTGAGCATTTCCACATCCTCACCCGTGACAGTCAAGAAGGCAATGTGACGGTCGATGGGCGCGACGTACATCAGACGCACACTACCACGGCACTCGCCGTTGGCAAAGGCGGCCAATTCGTAATTGTCGGAACCCAGCTCAACATCTTCCAATTCAACCACTGCCGTGACGGTCATGTTGTCAGGATAGGCGTGCATGTCGGGCACCCAGTGGTTGTTCTCCGAGGTAATGTTCTCCGCAAGGGTCTCGCCCTTTGTGGTGGTAGGATAGACAAGCGTGTGGTTGCCGTTGCCGTTCGACTTGTAGAGCAGTCCCATGCCAGGTGTGATGGTCGACAGGGTGCCCATCCAGCCGAGATTATTATAGTAGTTCGCATAACCGTTCTGTGCCTTCAGTTGGTCGCCGTTGGTGGGCGTGATGCCTGAAAGTGCCGAAGTGACACTCATGCTCGTATTGACAGGATAGCCTATCCAGTTCCAGCCAGAGCCAATGGTGATAGGATGCGCTGCCGAGGTCGTCTCCTCACCTATCATTTCCACCACGCATGGGGCCGACGTCTTCACCTTGTAGGTCGACTCGTTGTTGATGCTCGAAAGCATTCCCATCCAGCCCATGCCCTCGTAATAGTTCACATATTGCTGTTGGGATTTGATTTGGATGCCACTGCTGCCAAGGTTTCCCTCAAGTTGGGCAAGACCATCGATGCTTTCCTGCCCAATATAGGTGGAATACCAGTTCCAGCCAGAGGTGAAGGGGCTGATCTGCAAGGCAGCATCGCCTGAATAGAAGCGGGCCACACAGTCGGCATCTCCTGTCGGGGTGAAGGTAAACGTAGGTTCGGTGGAAAGCAACGCACCGTTGACGGCCCAATAGAGGAAGGTGTAGCCCGCGTTGGCCGTGGCAGTCACGGTGCAGGTCTGGCCTGCCTCGTAGGTGCCCGCACCCGTTACCGTCCCGCCAGCCGCAGGGCTGGCCGTGGCAGTGATGGTGTAGCTCACTGGGGCTGCCGTGAAGTTGGCCACCAAAGTCCTGTCGCCTGTCACGGTAAAGCAATAGTTGGCGTTTGTAGAAACTTGATTGCCGTTTTCCGTCCAATTGATAAAAATGTAGCCCTCGTTGGCAGTGGCTGTGAGGGTGCAAGAGGTTCCTTCTACATAGGTGCCTGCGCCTGTCACGGTACCACCTTCGGTTGGGCTGGCGGTGATTACGAAGTTGGAGCATTCCAGCGAATGGTAATTGATAAAATCGCTCCAACCCTCTGCCGACTGATAGGCTTCAAGGGAACCGCAGGGAACATAAATGGGAATGTCTTGGGGTACATTCAAAAAACAATAGGATCCAACTGAAGGAGGTGTCCCCGTCATAATGGACATTGTAGTTAAGTTTGTACAATTATAAAATGCGAAGTCACCAATCGAAGTCACAGAAGATCCGAAAACCAACGAGGTTAATCCTAAGTTATAACTAAATGCATTGCGACCTACAGAAGTCACTGAATTCGGAATAAAACTATTCTTACATCCCGATATCAATTCATTTGTATTACTATTTATTATAGCATTACAATTCTCTTTAGAGTCAAATGCTGGATTGTCTGCAGCTACTATTATTTGTCCGATAGAACTACAACTAGGAAAAGGATTATCCGCACCATAATAAGGATCGTACCCCAATTCAATCACGGAATTAGGTATAAAAACACTTGTTATTGCATAGCATTCGCGAAACGCATTACCACCTATTGATATTACAGATTCTGGAAAGATAAGTTGTCCCGAAATATTATAGCAAGTATTAAAAGCGCCCCAGCCTATTGTAGTTAAAGAATTGCCCATAGTCAACGATGTAAAACCTTTACAATCCAAAAAAGCTTGATATCCGATAGAGATTACGGAATCGGGGATAACCAAAGAACCTGTCAACTTATTACAATTGGAAAAAGCACGATTACCAATCGTAATCACGGAATTGGGAATAGCCAATTCTCCCGTTAAACCAGAGCACTCATAAAAAGCATAATCTCCAATTGAGCTTATCGTATTACTAATAATTACACATGTCAAACCTGAACACATATAAAAAGCATAATCACCAACCGCTGTAACAGTATAAGTGGTGCCATTATAGTCTACATTTTCAGGTAGTGCAGTATTTCCTGTTGGCTTATTGTTCGGCCATGGAAGCGATGTAGAAGAACCAGGGTATGTAATTTCAACATAATGATTTGTAGCATCAATAATATTATAGTAAAGCGTCTGTCCTCCCCCGGAATTAACTTGTGAGAAGTCATACGCATTTACCGTACCCAACATACATAATAGCAACACTATCAGTCCTATTCTAACCATAAGTCGAACTATAAACGTTTTGCTTTCCATAAGAGATTCGTTTTTGTTTCCTTGAAACTCAAAAGGGGATATATTTTTCAATTACGACAAAGAGAGCGGAGTCTCCCAATTTTATGTTTGCGCATTCTTTGGCCACTACGTTTTCTCTTGGAATGACAAGGGCAAAAATACAAAGAAAATGGGTTTTACAAGGGAAAAAGAAACAAATCCCGCATAAATCTTCCCAAAAAATCACCATTTATTTCTGATTTGTGGGAGATTTGTTTCCAAAGCATAAGCATAAGACAGGGCATGTTTCCTGCTCGGTGAAAAAAAAGGGGGGCTCCGTTCCTGGAGTCCCCCTGTGGGTGGGCGGCGGGCTACT
>CAMZEK010000018.1 GCA_947305795.1 uncultured Bacteroidales bacterium
TAGAAACCATGGGGGTTCCTTGTTTGGACGAGGGTTCGACTCCCTCCATCTCCACTTTTTGAACGCAAAACCCGTTGTATTTCAGCGGGTTTTATTTTTAAATTGTTAGAATCAGACCATGATAGAGGAAAAGAACAGAAAACTAAGCGAGAAAGAACAAAGACGTTTGAGCATTTTCGAAGAGACCTGCGAGAAGCTTTCCCTGCAAGGTTACAAAAAGACCAATCTGACTATTGGCATCGTTAAGGCAAACCTTTTCGTATTATTGCTCACTATCCCGGTCGTGGCCATCGGGGTGCTACTCTTTGTTTGGAAAAACCCGATAGAACTTTTAATGCCTTCTCCACAAGGAAGCCTTCTATTTATCGTATTGTTTGTTGTACTCGTCGTGGCACATGAGCTTATCCACGGGCTGACTTGGAGCTTGTTTTCCGAACAACATTTCAAAGACATAGAATTTGGTTTCATGAAAGAATATCTTACCCCATACTGCACATGTAGGGTACCTATGTCGAAAAACCACTACATCTTAGGTGCTTTGATGCCTTGTATTATTCTTGGAATCCTTCCAACCGCATTGGGGATTCTGTTAGGGTCGCACCTCCTGTTTTGGATTGGAATCGTCATGATATTGTCGGCAGGCGGCGATATAATGATTGTGGCGAAAGTCCTTGCCCATAAGAGCCAAGACGAATCCCAAGAGATTCTTGTCTATGACCACCCGACGCAGGCAGGCTCGGTGATTTTTGAAAGGTAAAGAGAACTCGGGATGACAAAGAGCTGATACTTGCCAACTCCACTCTTGAGGGCGTTTCCTATAGCGTTTATAATGTGTTTCTATTGACACCTTCTCTATTTTTCATGCCGCAAAGGTAAGCATTATTTTACTGCGAGCTATAATTTGGTTATCCAGCATAAGCTATATTTTTATATTTTTGCGACCATAAACCAAGTCTTACATCCATTTCTGAAAATCAAACCATAAAAGTTGCGCCCGACACAAAAAAGGGATATAAAGATGAAAAACAAACTATTGCATTTTGCAGTATGCATCATGGTTTCAATGACGGCGTGCTCATCCAAAACCATCACTTATTCCGTTGACGGTGAGAGACCACAAGAGAAGTACAGTGTAAAACTCGAGCCAAGAAACAATCCTTTTGTCCAGCTACACTTTTACCGAGGCGAGGCCGTGAAAGGTTTCAAACACAGATCCAGCTCCCGTCCTATGATTGCAGAAGAGTTTCTCATCGCCATCATGTACACGAATGGCATCGCTTGCGGTGACACCATGTACAATTTCATCCCAAAGGATGAAGTGTACACTTATTCCGTCGATTTCAAGGAGGAGGTAATCCCCGACTATCATGTTCTACTGCGCGACCTGGTGCGCTATGGCGGCCTTTCTTGCGACACCACCTATGCCCAAGAAACCTATCGCCTTGTTGTCTCTGACTCAACAACCTTAAACAATACGATTTGCCAACAAACCATTCAGCCTATAGGCAACTCTCCAAGATATGATGAAAAAGGCAATTGGAAATATGTTGACCATACTGAAACATTGGATGGCAGCCAGCCTCAAATGTTGGCTTCATTAGTCAGTGCTTTACGTTATTACTGGCATATACCCGTATTCGTTGATTCTCATTTGAACAATAGGATTTACCTTGATGTCGACCCATCCGATTTTGCCGATCCGGATTTGAGCTTTGACGCGGTTAACGCCCTCCTTCAGACAAAATTCGGCTTAACGATGGTTCCAGCAGACACTCCTATGCCTATCTTTACCTTCAGTGTCAAATAGGTAAGCACAAGATGCAATTTATAAAACCAACGTCATTATTGCTCCACAAAGCCCTAAGATGAACAGTATTCGTTTTTTATTGTTCCTTAAACCCCCAAGCCGTTCTTGCAAAGATTTCCCTTATGGCGGTATAAGACAATTCGGCTTCATTTTTGATATTGGTTCGTGACGAAAACATGCCATAGCCTCCATCGATATTGGTATAAACCGAAACGAGCGACATTGGGCTGTTCAGTTGCGCTTGATGCGATGCGTAGTAAGCGCCCAACTCTTGACCGCCAGCACTGATGTAAATCTCAAAACTACCAATGTGACGGATCACATTGGGATGGTTGGCATCAATTATAGTATCACCGCCAATAGCGTTTTCCAACTCCTCAAACAACCAATCGGCCGGACACGTAACGTAATAAACATTATCTGCAGAGGATGCGTATTCATAGACAAGCTTTGTGCCAAACGAGTTGCTGATGCTTTTCCACTCCACCTCCTGGTTTCCATGTTGTTCGCTATAATTGAACTGGATTTTCACACTATAAATAGCAGCCATGTCGTCGCCTATGAAACTAATCTTCACAACGTCAGGGTGTATCGTATGGAAATTCACATAATTCGTTAGGACACGAAACTCATCGTTGCCGACCATGCCCGTTTGGGCTGTTACTGTGTCGCCATCCGGTTTGACCACCACAAGCTTGTACTTATACCTATTCCCATCTGTGCCACTAATGAATCGTCTTGTGGTGTAATAGATAATTTGGTCAGGGGAATAAAATGTGCCTGCCTCTTTGTTATGTATGGTCATCGTGTCAAGCACAAGCTCACGCCCCGTAGGTAGAAAATCCCCGCCATGGGTACTTTTCAGTTCTATGATGCGGGCATCTAGTTTGCCAGGATAGTTGCTCGAATCGTATATCATTGCCACATCCGAGGCTTCAATGGGATTGTCGTTGGTGCCACAAAAAGCACGGGTGATTTTCACATAATTAGTGTCTGCCCTGATATCGAGCAAGGCATAAATGATAGGGACGTCCTTGTAGTCGGCATAAAGGTCCACACCCGTACTACATGACGAAAAAGCCACGACGAAAAGCAATAAGACCGGTATAAAGCGTATGTTCCTCATGTCGAAACGCTGGTTTGATTGCGCAAAATAAATAAATATTTATTGTTTTTGCAACTTTGTTTTGAAAACATTTTTTCCGCATATCGGCTTCCGAGAGGAATAAAAGCCTTATCTTTGCAGCCCGAGAAGTGTTGCAGACTTCTAGATTCGATTCACGGCCAATGGTATAACCAGTTGGCTATGAGAATGTTGTAAAAGACGGTTTGGACCCGTAGTTTAATGGATAAAATAAAGGATTCCGGTTCCTTAGCTCAGGGTTCGATTCCCTGCGGGTTCACCGATGAAAAAACCAGGCACAGCCTGGTTTTTTCATCGTTTGTCAGTAATCATCACGTCAATGGCACCCACACCGAACTTGGCAATGCTGGCCATACGGTTTTCGGTGTTGTGGTAGTTCTTAAGTTCCTCAATGATAGCATTTTTCAACACGCCGTTGCCCACGCCGTGAATGAAAGTTACCTTGTTGTAGTCGGCGGCGATGGCACTATCGAGCATCTTTTTGAAGTAGTCCTTCTGAATATTGAACATGTCGTGGCTCGAAAGGCCGAGGATGTTATCCACCAACTCGCCTATGTGCAAGTCTACGACGGCCTCGCCAGGAGCGGTCTTGTGTTTGTCGATAGGAGCCTCTTGTTTTACCAAAGTCTTCGCAGCGGCATGAGAACCAATGCCTTCCTTCATGATTTTAGTGAAATCTCCGTCGCCATGTTTCAGCGCAATCAGTTCGGAAAGACAAATCATCACCGATTTTTCGCCCAACACGCCCGAAGGGACATAGCTGCCCTCATTGAAGAAGCGTCCCGAACGCAGCGAGAACGGTGCATTCAGCGGAAGCAACACAGACTCAGACGTCTCCGCAGTGAAAACCGCCTGCACCACGCCGTTGAGCCAATACTCCAAATCGTCGCGTGAGATGGTTTCCACCACCACCTTTTCGTATTTGTCCACCTGCCCGTAGTCCACGTTCACAAACTGTGCCTCCTCCTTGATGGTGAAGGTGTAAAGCATCTCGAAAGGCGTGTGGTTCACCAAGACCACGTCAATCTGGCCCGTGAGAAGCCATTGCTGTTCGTGAGGCACGAAAGCCATGTAAACGCCCTCTTTTTCAGCACCTTTGGCATGACGGCGCAGACCGCCTTTTCGGGCTGCCTCAGCCTGTTCCTGCTCCAAAAGCACCTTGCCTTGCACCTCCTTCTGTATATTATCAACTGCTTGCTGCTGTTTGGTTTGCGCAGGCTGAGAGCGATAATCGAGCACCAGATCTGTATTCAGAGTGGGGATTTCGAAGCCGTCCTCCACCTCCACCATCACCATGCGTGAGTCGATGATTTTCGTGACCTTTCCACCGCCAATAGTGCTGAGGAAGTTCACTTTGTCGCCAATCTTAAATTCTGCCATAACTTTTTCGATTTTGAGGCGCAAAGATACACAATTTGGTAGGATTTTTGTAAACTTGCAGCCGAAATCGCAAGGTTCAACGAAGTTAATCAGAGCGCGATGAAGAAAAGACACCTTTTAATTCTTGTTTTGGCCGTCATTTTGGCCTCCTGCACCAAACCAGCAGGCTATGGCGGCCTTTATGTAAAAATCGACTATTCAATCAACGGCAAACCGCTGATTACCGATAGTTTATGCTATGTCAATGAAGCTGGGAACGAGTTCATGATTACCGAAATCCAATGGTTCCTATCCCGAATTGAGCTTCAAGACGAGCACGGCGACTGGTTCCGCCTCGACCACAAAGAAGTGGAACTGCCCTTTTCCTACACCACGGATTGGGTTTTCTACATCGACACCAATATCCCTGAAAGCCAGACACTTGAAATCGCTCCCTTGCCCGTTGGACATTACAAGGTGTTACGTTTCAACTTTGGCTTGAACGAAGACGACAACCAAAGCGGTCTGTTTAATAACCCGCCCGAGAGCAATATGTTTTGGCCCGAGCCCCTTGGCGGCGGCTATCACTACATGAAGCTCAACGGAAAGTATCTCGCTGAAAACGGGCAACTTGCGCCGTTGAATATCCACTTGGGTATCGGACAAAATGAAGGCCACACCACATTTTATCAAAACTACTTTACCATTGAGATGCCCATCGACTTCACCATCAAGGAAAACGCTGAAAACCAGCTTGATTTGACCATGATTGTCGACAATTGGTTCCACAATCCCAACCTTTACGACTTCAACGAATGGGGCAGCGCCATCATGCAGAACCAAGCCGCACAACAAACCTTGAGGGAAAACGGACACGATGTCTTTTGGTGCAAGCAAAGCACTGAAAACCAAAATAATATAGGCATGAAAAACAGCGAAACCTTATTGGAAAAATTCAACAGCGCCATGCAAAAGGCCGCCCCGAAACCGCATTTTTGGACTTGGGACAACGTTAAGGAGAGGATGGAAGAAGGTAGGTAGTAGGAGCAATAAAAACATGAGAGCAAAAGCATTCATACTCATTATTTGTACGCTTCCGATTGTTTTGGCATCATGTCAGCCAGAGCAGGAAAAACCCTATCAACCAAAGCCTTACGAGCTTTCCCAACCCGCCTATTTCCCAAGTTTGACCAACATTCCTGCTGACAATCCCATGGCCGAGGAAGGTGTGGCATTGGGTTGGAAACTCTTCTATGACCCTCGGTTGTCGGGTCGAGATGGAGCAGATGGCATCCGCAGTTGCGCCTCGTGCCACCATCAGGAGAACAACTTTGATTTTGGCGGCTCCGCTGGGCTTCACCATTCGGTGATGCCTTTGGTCAATCTGGCTTGGAACACAACTGGCTTGGGTTGGAACGGCGGTGTGGCCACCTTGGAGGATATGGTCTTGGCCGCCGTCACAAGTCCAGTCGAGATTAATGCGGATACTAATCAGGTTGTCAGATACTTACAAAAAACCGAAGACTATCCGCCCCTGTTTGAGAAAGCCTTCGGCAGCCGCGACATCACCTTTGTCAATATAGAACGTGCCATTGCACAATTTGTGCGGAGTTTGGTCTCATCCGACAGCAAATTCGACCGCTACCTGCGCGGCGAGACGCAACTGAGCCAGGACGAATTGGAAGGCTATTTGCTTTTCGTCACCGAAGACGGCGCCGACTGCTTCCACTGCCACGGCGGTGGTGGCAACGCCTTAATGACCACCAACTTGTTCTACAACAACGGCTTGGATATCGACTTCAATGACCCGCAAGACCGCCATGCCGTCACGGGCAACCCCATGGACCGAGGCGTTTACAAAGCCCCTACTTTACGTAACATCGCTGTTTCGGCACCTTACATGCACGACGGTCGCTTCAATACCTTGGACGAAGTCATTGATTTCTACTCCGATAGCGTCAAAAACTCTGCGACCATCAGTCCGCTGATGCACCATGTAATGCAAGGTGGTGTGCGGCTTACGGAACAGGAAAAAATGCAGTTGAAGGCGTTTTTGAACACTTTGACGGATGAAACCTTTTTGAACAACCCAAACTACAAATAATTATCACAAAACATTCAAAACTTACAAAACAATGAAAAGTCAGAAAAAGCGTGTGTCGACAGCACAACCGTGCGTCGCCGGAAAGCCGCCGGTTGGCAGCTTTCCCCAACCCCAAAAGGTTTTGTCGGTTTTGATAGTTTTGTGACAAAAAAAGAAACAATGATATTCCCTTGGGGTGACCAACGCCGTTTCAATAGCTACAGCAACTACTTCACGAAGCAGTTTGGCGGGCGCGTGCAGAAAATCAGCATCGACGCGGGCTTCAGTTGTCCCAACCGCGACGGCAAAATCAGCATAGGCGGCTGCACGTTTTGCAGCAACGCGGCCTTCAATCCCTCTTACTGTCAGCCCGAGAAAAGCATCCGCCAACAGATTGAGGAAGGTATTGCGTTTCACCAACGGCGTTATCGCAGGGCAAATAAGTATTTGGCTTATTTTCAGCCGTTTTCGAATACTTATAAGCCACTAGAGGAGTTGAAAAGGATTTACAGTCAGGCTTTGGAAGGCATAGATTCCATCCCCGCACTTTCATACACACGGAATGACATGCCTTCCAAACAACCAAAAATCGTCGGCATCATCATTGGCACGCGCCCCGATTTGATTGACGAGGCTATCTTGCAGCATCTCAACGAGATACAGAAAACCCACTATGTCATGTTGGAATATGGCGTGGAGAGCATCTATAACGAGACTTTAAAGCGCGTCAACCGAGGTCACGACTTTGCCACGGCAGAAAAGGCCATCCGCATGACTGCCGACTACGGCATACCTTGCGGGGCACACTTCATTTTCGGTCTACCCGGCGAAACCAAAGCCATGATGCTCGATGCCGCCGACACCATCTCACGACTACCTTTGACCACGGTCAAGTTTCACCAACTGCAAATCTTCAAGGGCACACAGATGGCCGAGGAATACCAACAGCACCCCGAGCATTTCCATCTCTTTGATTTAGAGGAATATATCGATTTCGTCATCGACTTTGCCGAGTGCCTCAACCCCAACATCGTTATCGAACGTTTTGCCGGCGAGGTGCCGCCACGCTACCTCGTCTCCGAGCCCTGGATGAAGCTGCGCTACGACGCGGTTTTGAACCGCATCGAGAAGCGGATGGAGGAACGTGGGGCTTGGCAGGGGCGGCTGTACCATCCATAAGAATCTCTCCTTAGAGCGACCTTTTTTCATATTCCATATTGAACAAGGAGTTTTTTCCTTATTTTTGCAGCATATCAAATTGAATATGCTTACACTCTCCCAATTAGAGCAACACCTTTCAAAAGCAGCATGGATTCTCAAAGGCCCTGTGGATGCGGCTGATTTTAAGGTATATATATTTCCATTACTATTTTTTAAGCGGATTTCCGATGTATATGATGAAGAGTACAACGAAGCCTTGTCGGAAAGCGAAGGCGACCACGAGTACGCTTCTGGAGCGGAAATGCACCGCTTTGTCATACCGAAAGGCTGTCATTGGAACGATGTTCGGGCTGTAACAACCAATGTGGGCAGCGCTATCAAAGGGGCTTTTTCGCAAATTGAACAGGCCAATCCACAATATTTGGCCAACATTTTCGGTGATGCCGCTTGGACCAATAAGGACAAACTGTCTGACGAACTTCTCTGCCGCTTGATAGAGCATTATTCACAATACAATCTCTCCAATTCCAACGTGGAACCCGATGTCTTGGGCAGAGCTTACGAGTATCTCATCAAGATGTTCGCTGACCAGACCAATAAGAAAGCCGGTGAATTTTACACGCCACGCTCTGTTGTACATCTGATGGGATTAATTGTCAACCCACAACAAGGTGAAACCATCTACGACCCCGCTTGTGGCACCGCAGGAATGTTGTTGGAATGTGTCGAACAGGTGAAGCAAAACGGCGGCGACTTCCGCACACTTAAACTATACGGACAGGAGAAAAACCTTACCACCTCCACCATTGCCCGAATGAACATGTTCCTGCACAGCATCGAGGATTTTCATATTGAACGCGGCGACACACTTCGCGAGCCCAAATTCTTCAAGTACGACCATCTGCAACAGTTCAACATTGTCATTGCCAATCCGCCTTTCTCGTTAAGCAACTGGGGCGCAGACATCTGGGCCGATGACATTTACGGACGTAACATTGCCGGTACACCGCCCAAAGGTAATGGCGATATGGCTTGGGTGCAGCACATGGTAAAATCAATGGACGAAAAGACCGGACGCGTGGCGGTGGTGCTGCCCCATGGCGCCCTGTTCCGTAAAAACGCCGAAGCCAAAATCCGTTCCGTGCTGTTGGAAAAAGATCTGTTGGAAGCCGTCATCGGTTTGGGTGAGAACATCTTTTATGGTGCCACACTATCAGCTTGCATTTTGGTCTTCCGCGCACAGAAAGAGAAATTCCGAAAAGGCAAGTTCCTGTTTATTGATGCTGCCGACGAAGTAAGAAAAGGACGCGCACAAAACACTTTGGAACCTGAGCATATTGAAACCATCTATAAATGGTACGCCGACTTCAAGGATGTGAAAAACCATGTTAAAGTGGTTGACCTCGAAGAGATTAAAGCTAACGGCTACAATTTGAACATACCGCTTTATGTAGAAAAGGAGATGACCGACAACCTGCCGACCTTGGAGGAAACCAAAGCCCAACTAAAGGTTGCTGTCAAGGAAGCGCAAGAGGCCGAAGAGCGTTTTATTCACCTGCTAAATGAATTTGCGAAATGACACAGAAAGAATTAGAATCTTATCTTTGGGGTGCTGCCACCTATCTTCGCGGTTTCATTGATGCCGGCGACTATAAGCAATACATTTTCCCTTTGCTGTTCTACAAGCGCATTTGTGATGTTTACGACGAAGAATATGAAGACGCGCTGGCCGAAAGTGACGGCGACCTCGAATATGCTGCTTTCGACGAAAACCACCGTTTCAAAGTGCCCGCCGAGGCCCATTGGAACCAAGTGCGACAGGTAACCGTGAATGTGGGGCAAGCCATCAGCAAGGCTTTGAACACCATCCAGAAAGTCAATGCGCAACAATTGCAAGGCATCTTCGGCGATGCCGAATGGACCAACAAGGAACGCCTTTCGGATGCGATGCTATGCCAACTCATCGAGCACTTCTCCAGCAAGAATCTGAATATTAAAAACGTGCCGAATGACGAGTTAGGCAATGCCTACGAGTTCCTCATCAAGAAATTTGCCGACGACAGTGGACATACTGCTGCCGAGTTCTATACCAACCGCACTGTGGTACGACTGATGACTTTGATTGCTGACCCTCACGAAGGCGATAGCGTTTATGACCCTACCTGCGGCAGCGGTGGTCTGCTGCTCAACTGCGCCATGATGCTCAAGGAGCAAGGCAAGGAATACCGCACCTTGCGCCTTTATGGACAAGAAATCAACCTGATCACTTCGGGTATCGCCCGAATGAACATGCTGTTGCACGGTTTTGAGGAGTTCAACATCGTGCGTGGCAATACCTTGAGCAACCCGATTTTTATGGAGTATGATGAGTTGCAGCGTTTCGACATCGTACTGGCCAATCCGCCCTACTCTATAAAAAGCTGGGACCAGGCCACCTTTACCGACGACCCGTATGGCCGCAACATCTGGGGCACACCGCCACAAGGCTGCGCCGACTACGCCTTCCAGCAGCACATCATGAAAAGCTTGAAGCCCGACACAGGTCGTTGCGTGGTGCTTTGGCCGCACGGTATTCTGTTCCGTGATGCCGAACGCGAAATGCGACGCAAGATGATTGAGAGCGACTGCGTGGATTGCGTCATCGGGCTGGGGCCGAATCTGTTCTACAACTCGCCCATGGAGGCCTGCCTGCTGATTTGCCGTATGCAGAAGCCCGCCAACCACCGTGGCAAGATTCTCTTTATCAACGCCGTTGATGAGGTGAAACGCGACAAGACTATCAGTATGCTGGAAGAAAGGCATATCGACAAGATTTTCAAGGCATACAAAGATTATAAAGACATCCCTGGTTTCGCCAAGGTAGTGAATAACGAACAGATTTTGGAGAACGGAGCCACGCTCAACATTTCGCAGTATGTTTCCCGCTTGGAGGTGAAAGATGATGCGCCTAAACAAACTCTGGAAGAATTGATAGGAGATTGGGAAAAGAACAGGAAACTGTTATACGATGGAATTAAAAATCTTATTTGACGGTTATTTGATAAAACGCTATGTTTTCACAAAATAGATACTGATTATCAACAAGTTGTTATTTGATGGTTATTTGATTGGAAGCATAAAATCGCCAAACTTTGAGAAAACTGACACTTTGGCGAAAGTAAAAGAAAAGAAGCGATGACTAAGAACGATATAAAACAAACCTACGGAGAAAACACCACCTGTGACTTTAAGGAGGCGGTGGAGCACAAACAGCCCAAAAGCTGGCTCAAGAGTACCGATGTGTTCACGCAGTTCGGATATATGGAGAAACGAGGTAGCGGTTTGCGCAAGATCCGCAACGAAACCGCCAAATTACCCGGATTTACCAATGAAAAACGGCCTACTTTCCGTTCGCAGTACGAATCGTTCTTCACCGAGATTTTGAATAATAATTATAGTTATAAGGTTCAGTGTGAAGTTCAAAAAGGTACTCGCGATGGCAGTATAAATGGCAGTATAAATGGCAGTGTAAATGGCAGTGTAAAAACACCGAAACTAACTAAAAGACAATTAGATATAATCAATGTTATTACTACTGCCACAAACAAACTTGGCAGTGTAAATGGCAGTGTAAAAAATGGGCTAACAACCCAAGAAATTATGTCTAAATTACAACTGTCAGAACGGACAGCTTATCGTGAATTATCAGTGCTCAAACAATTAGGTCTTATTCAGCGTATTGGCTCTAAAAAAACCGGTCATTGGGAAGTGGTATCTTCTCATGATGTCTCCCAAGATGGCGATATAAATGTCAGTGAAGATGTCGGCGTAAATGATGGAGATGTCGTAAAAGATGTCGTAAAAGATGACGCAGTAAATGTCGCACAAAATGTCGCACAAAATGTCGCAGAAAAAAGCAAGAAGCAATGAACGAACTACACATAAATAAAACCCACTGGAAGAAATGTGCCATATAATAATTCAAGGAATAAATCGGCATTGATTAAAAAAAAGAAACAATTGTTATGAGGAAGAATTTAGCAATCAAATCAGATTTTCAAGAAATAGTAGAAGTATTAAGGAACTTTAATCGTGAACGCGATTGGGAGCAATTTCATGACGCCAAAAATTTGGCACTTAGCATTTCTATCGAAGCAGCTGAGTTGAACGAGTGCTTCCTATGGAAAAAAACTGATGAAGCAGATTGTGAAAAGGTTAAAGAAGAACTAGCCGATGTGTTTCTTTGTGCAATTATGCTTGCTGATAAATATGGCTTTGATATCAAAGACATTTGTCTGAAGAAAATTGAAAAGAATGCCAAAAAATATCCTGTTGAGAAAGCAAAGGGTAATGCGACAAAATATGATGAATTATAAGAAACTATGAGTAGAGTAGCGTATAGTGCGACAAAAGATGTCTTTATCAGAGACGTGATTTTTAATCAGTTCATCCCAAAAATGCGTGAGGGTGCAAGGCTGAATCACATTGGGAGCGGCGATAGCGAAATCCGTTCTTGGCAGAGCAATGCGCCAAGTGTTAGGAATCTGTTAGAGTTAAGTCAGGTCCCCAACGACATCATTGTCTCATTCGAATACAAAGTGCCTAATGGAGGTCGTATTGACTGTATGCTTTATGGTGAGGGCAATAATGGACTTAAGAATGTCATTCACATTGAGTTGAAACAATGGGGCAACAATTCTGTCAGCGAACTATATGATACTGGAGTATTTAGAGTTGATGCCTTTACTGGAGGTAGTTATAGACCTGTCTGTCATCCGTCTCAGCAGGTTTTGAACTATCAGACACATTTGCTCAATTTTGTAGAGGAGTTGAATGCTGATGATACAAACCTTGAAGGTCTGGCATATTGCTACAATTATGACAGCAATGCCACGCCCAATGCTCTATACGCTAATCACTATCGTGCTATATTAGACCAACATAGGTTATATTCTGGTAATGAAATAGAACCATTGGCTATTCGCATCCATGAGTTGCTTTGTAATGGCTCTGGTTTGGAGATATTCAATCGTGTAACTACCAGTCGAATAAGACAGTCAAAGACACTACTCGATGCTGCTGCTAATATGTTCAAGGGTATCACAGAATTCTCTTTACTTGACGATCAGATAACAGCTAGTGAAACCATTTTTGCTGAGGTTAGAAAAGCAGGAAAGAAAAAGGGTAAGACCGTTATCATTGTTAAAGGTGGTCCTGGCACAGGCAAAACAGTGATAGCATTGCACGTGTTAGCTCAAATAGCTCAGGAAGGAAAAGCCTCAAACATATACTTCACCACTCGTTCAAAAGCGTTGCGCGAATCTTTACGCGAGAGACTTCAGAATATTAGTCTACAGGACGGAAGCAAACTTAATGCAAGTGATTTGATTTCCAATATCTTCCATTTCAAGCCCCACTACTTCAAAGAAAGCGAAGTGGACTTGCTGCTTGTTGATGAGGCTCATAGAGTACAGAAATCAGCCAATTACATGGGTGATAAGTTCTTTGAGCAGACATATCTTTCTCAGGTCACATCGCTGATATATTGCTCTAAAGTTTGTGTGTTCTTTATCGATGACAAGCAGGCTATCAAAACCGATGAGATTGGTAATTCAGAGGATATTGAGGCTGCGGCAAGAAACTATGCTAATAGTGTTGCTGACTATGCTAATTCAGACTTTTATCAGAAGATACAGAAGAACAAGAAAGTACTAGCTAAAGCCGAGTCTGACAGAGCTTTGCTTGCCGTCCATCCTATACCAGAGAATTACGGAAAGATTGCTAAACTTGACTCAAAAATCAGTGAACTCCGACGAGAAATCACGAAAGAAGATTGTATTTCTGAGGTTAAAACCGCACTGACTACCCCTATCAATATCATCCAATTGGAATTAAAATCACAATTTCGATGTAATGGCTCAGATAACTATCTCGACTGGTTGGATGAAGTGCTGTACAAACCATACGATTTGGTAAAGACAAGTTTCAGTAATCAGGAATATGACTTCCAGATATTTGGAACACCTCAAGCACTATATGATAAGATAAAATCGCTTGACAATCCGGATGGGCATCCCAAACAAGTGGCTCGAATAGCAGCAGGTTATTGTTGGAGGTGGTCAACGCAACTGGCTCCTAATGGTGACCTGGTAAAAGATGTAAAGATTGGTGATTTTGAGATGCCTTGGGAGACAAATAATGTTAGGGCCCGTGGACAATTCCATAATAAATATGCCAGTTCAGCTGATACATGGGCCATTGAGCCTCAAGGTATCAACCAAGTGGGATGCATCTTTTCAATACAGGGTTTCGAGATTGATTACATAGGTGTTATCCTTGGTCCTGACATCCAATACGACTCTGCAAGCGATTGCCTAATCGGACAAGTTGGCAACAATGTGGCCGTACAGTCAAGTGATTCGACAGAATACACCCGGCATATCAGAAACGCTTACCGTGTCTTGATGTCTCGAGGAAAGAAGGGCTGTTTTGTGTATTGTTGCAATCCAGAAGTAGCAACATTCTTAGAGCGCTGTCAAAAGAAACAGGCAGAAATTATCGAAATGAATACTGGTGTAATGATAGCTGCAGAAGAAATACAACCTACACATACCATCATTATCGATCATTACGATTTCCAGCTTAAAAAGGACAAAAAAGGCTTTATCCCATTATATTCTTTAAAAGCCGCTTGTGGTTATTTTGAAGATGGTGAAGTGCCAGAAGTAGAAGGATGGATAGATGCGTCCGGTCATGGATTCAAGCCTGACCCGGAGAAGCACTTTGTTGTTCATGCAAAAGGAAATTCAATGCTACCAAAGATTCATGATGGAGATTTATGTGTCTTTGAGTGGTATAAAGCAGGCTCTCGTAACGGTGAGATTGTGCTCACACAATGTCAAGACGATGATCCAGAGTACGGTGGAAAATATACTATAAAAAAGTATTATAGCGAAAAATTCATTGCAGAAAATGGATGGGCACATACAAAAATTGAATTAATACCAATTAACTCTGAATATAGTCCAATAATGTTAGACCCTGAAGGAAATTATAAAACAATAGGTATTTTTAAATGCATAGTATAACTATTTATTCTAGTGAATATTAATCATGAAATCATGTACGAGAACATCCACGTTTCCGACATCGACAGTATTGTGAAAGAGGTGCGTTTCCCAGGCTGGCAGACCACCAACGCCGACGAGCGCGAAGTGCAAAAAGCCTTGCGCAAGACGCTGTTGAAGTACAAATTGCACAAAGAGGAAGAGTTGTTCAACAAGGCGTATATGTATATCAGGGAGTACTACTAAAAGAAGAACGCCATGACCTACCTAAAATCGAACGACCTATTCGCGCACACTGAGCCTGAAAGCCTTTACAGCCGCATCCCTCGCCCGATGGTCATCGCCGACCACCTCATGACGCCCGACAACATCGGAGCGATGATTCGCTTGGCCGACAATATTGGAGCTACGGAAGTATGTTTCTTGGGCAACGAGGACGAACACCGCCTCGGCAAGGTGCGCCGCGCCGCTGCTTCGAGCCGCGACAACATCCGCTGGTACTTCACGGAAGAAACTGATTTACATAAAATTGTGCCCGAAGGAAAGACTATCGTCGCCATCGAGACCGCCGACAACGCCACCTGTATTTATGACACGCAACTCCCTGAAAACGTGGCGTTCATTGTGGGAAGTGAGCGAAACGGCCTCAGCAATGCGTTGTTGGCGCAATGCGATAAGGTGGTCTACATCCCCGTCCCAGGCCCGACACGCTCGCTCAATGTGAGTCATGCCGCTGCGGTAGCCTTGTTTGAATGGCAACGACAAATGTCCATAAAATGAAATATGTCCCCTATTATTATCACAAAACCCTCAAAACCAATCAAAACCGACTCTTGGGCATGGCGGCTACACAACCGTGTGCCGCCGGAAGCTGCCGGTTGGCAAGCTTCCCAAACCGTTTTGAAGGTTTTGTCAGTTTTGTGACAAAAAGAAAACAACAATGACGATATATAAACACTTGTTTTTTGATTTGGACCGCACGCTGTGGGATTTCGACGCTGCCGCCGAAGTGGCCTTTGAACGGATTTATGAAAAATACGATTTGAAGCGTCGCGGCATACCGAGTGCGCATGAGTTCCACGAGGTGTATCATCCGCTGAATGAGCGACTTTGGGAACTTTACCGTGAGGATAAAATCACCAAGGATTACCTGAACCGCACCCGTTTCGTGCTACCTTTGGAGCACTACGACATCCACGACACCGCCTTGGCCGACCATCTCAGCGAGGATTATGTGTATTGGTCGCCACGCATTGTGAGACTGGTTCCTGGCACGATGGAACTATTAGATTACCTCAAGCCAAAATATCATTTGCATCTGATTACCAACGGTTTCCAAGAAGTTCAAGACACCAAGTTGAGCCTTTCGGGGATGAAACCGTATTTCGAGACTTTGACCGTTTCGGAGGAAGTCGGGGTGAAAAAGCCCAACCCAGAAATCTTCCATTATGCCTTGCGCAAAGCCAACGCCACCGCCGAAGAAAGCCTCGTCATCGGCGACGAAATGGCCGTCGATATTGACGGAGCTCGCGCCGCTGGCATCGACCAGATTTTCTTCAATCCAAAAGGAGAAAAAGTTGCGGGGGAGCGGACGTTTGAGGTGAAAGAATTGAGGGAAATAATGGCGATTCTTTGACTATTTCATCACCGCCAAAATCGTCTCCTTCCCTACTGTGCGGTGATTCATTTTTGCCTTGACTTCTGCATCCAAAGGCAAAAACACGTCGACACGCGAACCGAAACGAATCATGCCTAACTCCTCGCCAGCAACGGCTTCGTCGCCAGCTTTGAGGTCGCAGACGATGCGCCGGGCCACGAAACCGGCAATCTGACGCACAAGAATTTCACGACCTTTCTCGTCCTTTAGGACAATCGTATTGCGCTCATTGTCAGTCGATGACTTGGGATTGAACGCCACCAAAAACTTCCCGGGATGGTACTTGTAATAGGTGACCTCGCCATTGAACGGGAAGAAATTGACATGAACGTCGTAAATCGACATGAAAATGGAAATCTGACGGCGCTTGTCGTGAAAATACTCGTCCTCAAACACCTCCTCGTTAGCCGCCACCACCCCATCGGCGGGCGACAAAACCGCATTCTCAGCCACCGTTGTTTTGCGCCAAATCGGGACGCGGAAAAAGCGGACAGTAAGGATAAGTACCACAAGCTCAAAGGCATACAGAATGTAATGCCATACAGTTTGTGATGGCCAGAGCTTGTTGACAAGGAAACTCATTGCCACAACAATGGCAAGCGTAATCAAAATGGCCTTTGTGCCTTCCTCGTGTATCCTTTTGTGGATCTTCATAGCAGCAGCAAATAAACGAAAATAAACGGTACGCTGAACAAAACGGAGTCAAAACGGTCTAAAATTCCGCCGTGACCTGGAATCAGTTTGCCCGAGTCCTTCACGCCTGCCTGACGTTTCAGCATGGACTCGCACAAATCACCTAAAGTCCCGAAAACCACCGCGATAGTCGCCATTCCAACCGCCGCGGAAATGGGTAGCCACGAGGCATAATGACCAAAAACGACCATCGCAATCACGGTGAAGACCAAACCACCCAAACTGCCTTCAATAGTCTTTCCAGGCGAAATGCGTGGAAAAAGTTTGTGCTTGCCGAGCAGTCGCCCCGTCAAATAGGCAAAGATGTCGTTTACCCATAACAAACCAAAAACCAACAAGATAAGATGGGCACCAGCCATCAAACCGAACAAGTCGGAACGGTACATGAACACCATCAACGCGCAAGGCAATCCGAGGAAAGCCAACGAAGCGTAAAGGCATGAAAACAGGACTTTATGGTCGTATTTCGTTGAAAACAAGGCAAATAGAAACGGTAACATCAAGAAAAGCAACTCCAACACTAACCATCTCAACGAGAGGAAATGCAAGGCCGCCAAAGCCGCCAGAACGTACGCGATCAACGAAAGCAACTCGCTCAAAATAAGATACTTGGCATCCATGATTCCGTGCAGCCGACACATCTCAAAAGTACCAATGCCGACCACGACCAAAAGCAAAGCCGCACAAGTCCATGGCGAAAGTAACACACACGCAACGATCACAGCCAAAAACACAATTCCCGAAATCGTTCTTGTCAATAATTCATTCATAATCAATATTTTTACCCTTCTTCTTTTACTGATTCATGACTTTCGTCCGTCATCATGCGGATATAATTCACATAGCGCCAGTCGGCGATGTCGCCGTTTTCGACCGCTGCCTTCACCGCACAACCGGGTTCGTGGGTATGGGTACAGTTGGCGAAACGGCACTCACTCATCAGGTCGCGCATCTCGGGGAAACGCTGTGCAAGGGTCTCTTTTTCAAGGTCATACAGCACAAACTCCTTGATGCCAGGGGTATCGACAATCCACGCGCCGAAATTCAGATGATGCATTTCGGCGAAAGTTGTGGTGTGCTTGCCTTTTTCATGATAGTCGGAAATCGCGCCGATGCGGACATTCAACGATGGGTCCAAGGCATTGACCAAAGCCGATTTGCCCACGCCGGAATGACCCGAAAACAGGCATATCTTCCCTTGCATCAGGGTTTTAAGTTCGTTGATTTGGAATCCCGTCTTGGCCGAAACGCCGAAAGAAGTGTACCCAATTTCCTGATAATACTCAATCAAAACGCACATCTCGCCGATTTGCTCGTCGGTGTAAAGGTCACATTTGTTGAAGATGATGGCGGCGGGAATGTGGTAGGCCTCGGCGGTTACCAAAAAACGGTCGATGAAACCCGTAGAAGTGCGCGGCTGCGCGATGGTAGCCACCACGATGGCCAAATCCACATTGGCGGCAATGATATGCGAGGCTTTGCTCAGGTTAACTGACTGGCGGACAATCACATTGTCGCGCGTTTCAATCTTGTTGATAACCCCCGTTTCCTTGCCAGGTTCCTGCTCGAAATGCACGTTGTCGCCCACCGCCACGGGATTGGTGGAACGCAGCCCGTCCAGACGGATTCTCCCGCGCAAGCGGCACTCCCACTGCCGCCCTTGTTCGTCCAAGACGATGTACCAACTGCCCGTCGATTTGATGACTTTGCCTAACATTTTTGGTAACGTTTTCCAGGCAGCGCCATCAGCACGCCGTCAAATTCAAGGTTGAGCAGTATGGCCGCGATTTTCGTCGTCGGCAGCTCGGTTTTCACGATGATGTCGTCCAAATTGATCACCGCACTCGCGCCAAAGCAGTCCATAACGAGCTTTTCCTCATCGGTAAACTCACGGAACAATGCCGTTTGCTTTTCCGCCTTTGTTTCTGAATCCCAACGCATTACATAGCGCAGATTCAGCACGCTTTCCATCAAATGGGCACGGTTGGTACGGATAAGGTAGTTGCAGCCTTGGCTGTAGAGGTCCATCACGCGACCCGGATAGGCGAACACGTCGCGGTTGTAGGAATTGGCAATGTCGGCGGTAATCAGCGAACCACCTTTTAGCGCCGACTCGATGACCACCACGGCATCCGCCATACCCGCGATAATACGGTTGCGACGCGGGAAGTTCTCACGGTCGGGCTGGGTTCCGCTGATGCACTCAGTGAGGATGCCACCTTGCACCTGCATTTCCTCAGCCAATTTCTTGTTCGGCGCGGGATAAACCTGCTGCATTCCACAGCCCATCACCCCGACTGTAGGGATGCCGTTTTTCAGCGAAGCCTTGTGTGCACAAGTGTCAACTCCGTATGCCAAGCCACTCACAATCAATACATTGTCATTCTTCAAATCCTCCACCAACTGTTGGCAGTTTTCCTTGCCGTACTCGGTAATGTTGCGCGTCCCGACAATAGCCACCACGCGGTTGGCGTTCAAGTTGGCCATACCTTTATAATATAGCATCATCGGGCCGTCATCGCATTGAAGGAGTCGACGCGGATAGTCGGAATCGAGGAAGAAAATCGGTCTAATATCGTGTTTTTCAATAAATTCAATTTCTTCGTCGGCGCGTTTCAGGTATTCCTTGGGGTTGCAAATCGCCTCAATCGAGACCTCGCGCATACCCGAAATCTTTTCCAACGACTTGCGCGTTTCCTTGAAGATGGCTTCCGCGCTGCCGCAATACTGCACGAATTTCTTGCCGCTGATATCACCGATACCAGGGAGTAAGGTCAATGCTATTTGATATTGCAGGGCGGTCATCCAGTTTACAGTTTATAGTTTGCAGTTATCAGTTTTCAGTTGTAGGGCTGCCACAATGTAACAGCCGTACAATATTAATCCAGTTTCAAAACAGCAAGGAACGCCGACTGCGGCACTTCGACATTGCCGACCTGACGCATTCGTTTCTTGCCAGCCTTCTGTTTTTCAAGCAGTTTGCGCTTACGCGACACATCGCCGCCATAACATTTCGCCGTCACATCCTTGCGCACTTGGCGCACCGTTTCACGTGCGATGATCTTCGCTCCGATGGCCGCCTGGATGGCGATGTCGAACTGGTGGCGTGGTATCAATTCCTTCAGTTTCTCACACATGCGCCGACCGAAGTCGTAGGCATGGCCACGATGTATCAACGTCGAGAGAGCGTCCACCGACTCGCCGTTGAGCATGATGTCTAATTTCACCAAGTCAGCGTCCTGATAACCAGCGATATGGTAGTCGAAAGAGGCATAGCCCTTCGAAATGGATTTCAGCTTGTCGTAGAAGTCGAAAACAATTTCGCTCAGCGGCATCTGGAAGGTCAGTTCCACGCGGTCGGTGGAAAGATAGACTTGGTTTTTCAGCACACCGCGCCGGTCGATGCACAGGGTCATAATCGGGCCGGTGAAGTCGTTTTTCGATATGATTTGCGCGAGGATGTAAGGCTCCTCAATGTGGTCAATTTTCGTCACTTCGGGTAGACCGCTGGGGTTGTGCACCTCAATCATCTCGCCATCAGTCTTGTAGCACTTAAACGATACATTGGGCACCGTCGTGATAACATCCATGTCGAACTCGCGGTCGAGGCGCTCCTGCACGATTTCCATGTGCAAGAGGCCCAAGAAACCGCAGCGGAAGCCGAAGCCCAAAGCCGCCGATGACTCAGGTTCCCAAACCAGACTGGCATCGTTGAGTTGCAGTTTCTCCAACGAAGCCCTAAGTTCCTCATAATCATCCGCATCCACGGGATAGATACCTGCAAACAGCATGGGCTTCACGTCCTCGAAGCCCAAAACCGGCTCAGCACAGGGCCGTTCCACATGCGTGATGGTGTCGCCCACCTTGACCTCCTTCGAGGTCTTGATGCCAGAGATGATGTAACCCACATCACCTGCAGACAATTCATTTTTCGGCACTTGCTTCAGTTGCAGCACGCCAATTTCGTCGGCGTTGTATTCCTTGCCCGTTGCGTAGAACTTCACAAGGTCGTTGGTGCGGATGGTTCCGTTCATGATACGGAAATAAGCGATGATGCCACGGAACGAATTGAAAACCGAGTCGAAAATCAAGGCTTGCAGCGGGGCGTTTGGGTCACCCTTGGGACAAGGAATGCGTTCGACGATGGCATCCAACACTGCCGGAACGCCTTCGCCCGTGCGCGCACTGACCTTCAGAATCTCGCTCGGGTCGCAGCCCAAGAGGTCCACCATCTGGTCTTCCACGATGTCAATCATCGCGCTATCCATGTCAATTTTGTTCATCACAGGGATGATTTCGAGGTCGTGTTCCAAGGCCGAGTAAAGATTGGCAATCGTCTGGGCCTGAATACCTTGCGTGGCATCCACCACGAGCAAAGCCCCTTCACAGGCCGCAATGCTGCGCGACACCTCGTAGGAGAAGTCCACGTGGCCGGGGGTATCAATGAGGTTGAGGGTATACTCCTCACCTTTATAATTATACTTCATCTGGATGGCGTGGCTCTTGATGGTGATGCCGCGTTCGCGCTCAAGGTCCATGTCGTCGAGCACCTGGTCGACGAGTTCCTTGTCATTCAGCGTGTGAGTTATCTCCAAAAGCCTGTCGGCCAAGGTCGATTTACCATGGTCGATGTGTGCGATGATGCAAAAGTTTCTGATGTTTTTCATTGTGGGTGCAAAATTACAAAAAAAATCCTCACTCAGTTTCGCATTTCAAAAGGATTATATCTACTTTTGCAGTCTAAAACTTGAAAAACATGAACTCTGCTTTACCCGACACCTATTCCAAAGAAGAAAAAGAAGAAATCGAACGACGACACCAACAGTTGATCGATGCTTGGCATGGCCGAAAGGAAGCCCAAGACCTTGAGATGGTCGAAAAGGCGTTCTATTTTGCCGTCGAGGCCCACAAAGACCAACGCCGCCGCTCAGGAGAGCCTTACATCTACCATCCCATCGCCGTGGCTTACATTGCTGCGCACGACATCGGCTTGGGCCGCACCTCCATCATTTGCGCTTTGCTGCACGACGTAGTGGAAGACACCCAATACACCTTGGACGACATCCGCGAGATGTTTGGCGAAAAGGTGTCGCGCGTGGTGGACGGCCTCACCAAGTTCGAGTTAATGGATGCCGAAAGTATGCAGGCCGAGAACTTCAGGAAGATTATCACCTCGCTTTCGTACGACGCGCGCGTGGTGCTCATCAAACTCAGCGATCGGCTCCACAACATGCGCACCCTCGACTCGATGCCCAAGCACAAGCAACTGAAAATCGCCTCCGAAACCTCCTATATCTATGCGCCTTTGGCATATCGCCTTGGACTTCATTCCATCAAGCTTGAGTTGGAGGACTTGGCACTAAAATACACCAACCCAACCATTTACGACAACATCCGCAAGCGCAAGGACGAGGTGCGTGAGCAACGCCTCCATGAGTTGTACGACTTTACCGCACCTATCATGTCCGAATTGAAGAAATTAGGCATCAAAGCAAGAGCCGAGACTAAGGAACGCTCAGTGAATTCCGTCTGGAAACGCATGATGGACAAAGAGTTGCCCTTCGAAGACCTTTACGGTTCTTTCATCGTGCGCTTCATCGCCGACTGCCCGAAGGAAACCGAACGCTTGGAATGCTGGAAAATCTACGCTGTGATCACCAACTTCTATCGTCCGAACACTGCCAAGCTGAAAGACTGGATTTCGTTCCCAAAAACCAACGGCTACGAGAGCCTTCACGCCGTGGTAATGGGACAAAACGGCAATTGGGTCGAACTGCAAATCCGCAGCGAGCGCATGAACGAGATTGCCGAGAAAGGCTTTGCCGCATATTACAAGTACAAGACTGACAATCAGACCGAAAGCGGCTTCGACGAATGGTTCAAGAAGGCGCAAAACCTCGTCGGGAGCGAAAGCATCAGCGCCATCGAGTTTGTCGACAACTTCAAGCTCGACCTCTTTGCCGACGAGGTGTTTGTCTTTACCCCAAAAGGCAAGATGGTGTCGCTGCCCAAAGGCTCGACGGCCTTGGATTTCGCCTACAACATCCACTCGGAAATCGGTGACCACAGCATTGCCGCCAATGTGAACAACCAGCTTTCGCAACTCGACCGCGTACTACACACCGGCGACCGCGTGGAAGTCATCACCAGCGAGGCGCAACACCCGCAGGAGAAGTGGTTCGAGTTCCTCGTCACGGCCACGGCCAAATCGCGGCTCAGGAGTGGCATCAAGGAATACCGCCGCACCTTCCGCGAGCAGGGCGAAGCGAAATTTGAGGAAATCATGAAGAGGCTCGGTCTCGAAGCCTCGAAAGCCAATCGCAACCAAGTGATGGCCAACGAGAAACTCACCAGCTCCGTGGATTTCTACTACCAAATGGCGACGGGCAAAATCGACGAACGCATTATCCGCGAAGTGTTAAAACCGCAATCGGGCGGCAACAACTTCGTCCGCTACATCACCTTTGGACTCTGGGGCGGCAACAACAAAGCCAAAGAAGGAGAAGCCACCATTTCATCCTCGGGCGAGTTCGACTTCAATGTATCGACCTGCTGCAACCCCATTCCTGGCGACGACGTCATCGCGTTCAACTTCCCAGGTGAACCGCTTCAAATCCACCGCAGCGACTGTCCCAAGGCCATCCAACTCTCAGCCCAACACGGCAACCACATCGTCAAGGCCAAATGGCAGCCCAAGAGCGAAATTGCCTTCCTTTCGGAACTGAAAATCACGGCCTTGGATACGGCTGGGCTGCTCAACCGCATGACCAACCTGCTCTCCAACGAACTGAAGCTCAACATGCATTCTCTTCACATGGAGGCCAAAAAAGACCTTGTGGAAGCCACATTGTCAATCTATGTGCACAATACCAAAGAGTTGGACGACCTCATCGACAAGCTGAACCGCATGAAGGATGTGCAAAAAGTAATCAGAAAAACGACCACAGAAGGAAAATAATGCGCCACAATTTAGAATTATTCTTAATTTTGCCCCGAATTAACCGTTCAAGGCATGAAAGAAACGATTGATAACACCTATCTGTCGGTCAAGAAACTGTTCACCGACTATCTCCAGCAACATAAGCTGCGCAAGACTCCAGAACGTTTTGCCATCCTCAAGGAGATTTATTCCACCAACGGGCATTTCGACATCGACACGCTCTACAACCGAATGAAAGACAACAAGTACCTCGTCAGCAGGGCGACGCTATACAACACCATTGAGTTGTTGCTTGACTGTGGGTTGGTTATCAAACACCAGTTCGGGCATAACTGCGCTCAGTACGAACGTGCCTATAAGTTCCGCCAGCACGACCATTTCATCGATATGGAGACAGAACAGGTGATGGAGTTTTGTGACCCGCGTCTATGGGAGATCCAGCGCTCCATCGAGGAGCAATTGGGTGTGGAGATTACGCATCATTCGTTGATATTCTATGGACATAAGAAAAGTTGAAAGATAAAAAGGCTGTTAGCTTTTAGCAATTAGCTGTTAGCCAGCAGCTTGTTTGCTAATGGCTAACAGCTAAAAGCTAACAGCCACTAAACTAAAAACAACAAACACTGAAATATGAACAAATTAGATATCCTCTTAGGCCTCCAATGGGGCGACGAAGGCAAGGGCAAGGTGGTAGACGCCCTCACGCCGAATTATGACATCGTGGCGCGCTTCCAAGGCGGTCCCAACGCCGGTCATACTATTGAGTTTGACGGACGGAAGTTTGTGCTGCACAACATCCCTTCGGGCGTACTCACGCCAGGTTGCGTCAATGTCATCGGCAATGGCGTCATCATCGACCCGCATATATTAAAAGGTGAGATTGAAGACTTGCGCAAGGCCGGCTTCGACCTGCGCCAAACACTGAAAATCTCGAATCGCGCCCATCTCATCCTCCCGACGCATCGTGCCTTGGACGCCGCCAACGAACGCGCCTTGGGCAAGATGAAAATCGGCTCCACGCTGAAAGGCATCGGGCCGACCTATACCGACAAGACCGCCCGCAAGGGCCTCCGCATCGGCGATATCGCCATGGCTGATTTCCGCGAGCGTTACGAGCATCTAAAACAAGTTCATTTACAGCAAATTGACAACCTCAACTTCGACGTGAATGATTTGCAACTCGACGGTCACGGCTTTGATGAATACGAAAAATTGTGGTTCGAAGGCATCGAATACCTGAAGCAGTATCAGTTCATTGACAGCGAATATTACATCAACGAAGCCCTTGACACGGGAAAGAAAGTGCTTGCCGAAGGCGCACAAGGTTCCATGCTCGACGTGGACTTCGGCAGCTATCCTTTCGTCACCTCGTCGAACGTGATTGCGGCGGGTGTGTGCTCTGGTTTAGGCATCGCGCCGAACCGCATCGGCAAGGTGTATGGCATCTTCAAGGCTTACTGCACCCGCGTGGGCACAGGCCCCTTCCCTACCGAGTTGTTTGACGAAACGGGCGAAACGCTCCGCCAAAACGGACACGAGTTTGGTGCCACCACAGGCCGTCCGCGCCGTTGCGGCTGGCTCGACCTGCCCGCGCTAAAGTACGCCATCATGCTCAGCGGCGTCACCGACCTGATGATGATGAAGTCCGACGTGATGGACGACTTCAAGACCTTGAAAGTCGCCACGGCGTATCGCTACAATGACATGGAAACCAAGCATTTGCCTTTCGCCGCTTGCACCGAAACGATGGAACCGGTCTATACCGAAATTCCAGGCTGGCAACAGAAGATTGAGGGTAAAATTCCGCAGAAATTGGAGGATTACGTTCGCTTCATCGAGAATTATGTCGGTGTGCCCGTGAAGTTCGTATCCTACGGCCCAGATAGGACGCAGAATGTTTGGAGATAAATTGTAGGTTGTCATACCATGGCAGCCCTACAGACTCTTTTCAATCTGTCTCTTCCAAAAAGAAAATTTCCTCCACAGGCTTCCCGAACACTTGCGCCATCTTCAAAGCCAAGACCGTAGAAGGCACATATTTCCCTGATTCAATGGCATTTATTGACTGCCGGCTCACACCGATGCACTTGGCCAGTTCCTCTTGCGTGAGGTCCATCTCGGCCCGCGCCACTTTCAAACGGTTCTTCATTGCGTGCCTCCTTTGTTGGCCCGAAAAAGCTCGATTCGGAACTTGACAATGAACAAGATAAGGAACACAAAGAACACCAAATAAGGCACGTAAGTGTAAGAGAATCCGTGTATTAGCAAGGTGGCAAGGATGAACAATGCCGCCGTGACGTAGGTAGCCCAAACGAGACTTTGCTCGCGGACACTTTTCACAAATTCGTCCTCGACTTTCTCTTTCGAGAAGCCGATTAAAAGCAATCCAATAGTGAACAAAGGTATGGCAACGGTCAGAATACCCGTATCTGCCATGACGAAGAAGCCCTCTTCTTTATCATCAAGGAAAGGGAAGTCATAATACAAAGCAGGGATATTGAAACGCCAATCAGGGAACCAAATCCTGCAAGCCACATACACTGCCACTGCTGCTATGGCAACCACCCATCCGATGATTTGAAAACGATGGGGAAACAAATAGTTTTTCTTCATAACGTATTGATTTTATTTGTTTTACAAAAATTTCACTAAATCCGCCTCCAACTCCTCTTCCATGCCTTTGCCGAAGCCGATGTGCATTTTCGCTATCTTGCCCTCGCGGTCAAGGAAATACAGAGTTGGATAGCCCGAAACGCGGTAAGTATCAGATAGTTCACGCTCGGAGAAAAGGATCGTGTAGGTGATGCCGCGCTTGGCCAAGAAATCGGCCATCTCATCCTTTTCGGGGTCGTCAATCGGGTCGATGCCAATCATCATGAAGCCCTTGTCCTTGTATTTCTCATGCAGGCTTTGCAAAACGGGCATGGCGGCACAGCACGGGGCGCACGACTTGTAGAAGAAATCGAGCAACACCACCTTCCCTTTCAGGTCGGCAATGCGGATGGTGTCGCCCGTCAACGTGGGCAGCGACCATTCTGGCGCGGGTATGCCTTCGGCAAGCGGTTCTGGCTCCTCGTATGGCTCGTAATCCTCCAAGACGATGTTTTCGGGAATAGATTCCAATGTTAGTTTCGACTCGTCCACATTTGGATCGAAGGCAAGCAACTTGAACTCATCATATTGATACATAGTGTCCTGCTGCTCTACGACGTCGAAGGCGATGGAGTATTGGATGGGCAAGTAATCTTTCTTGTCAATCCACAAATTGATTTCGTAGCGGATGGTCTGCATACCATAAATGCTGTCAGGTTCCTCGTCTGCTGGCCCAAGAATATCGACCAAATAGCATGATTTCCCGTCCAATTGGCTGTCCGAAAGCGAGTAAGAATAGTCTTTATCGAATATGTTTTCGTCGCCCAAATCCTCATTGGTGCGCAAGGGATAACTGCTTTTGGTGGCCAAAGGCGTGTAGAACGTGCGGTTGTGCCTCCCCCTGATGATGTCTTTAGCCCAAAGGTCGCACGACTGGATGATGCCCGTGCTGTCGCCGTAGGAAACATACTCGTTCCCTGTATAGAGATGATGATATGACGAAATCCATTTCGAATTGAGGTATTCCTCAAACGAGTTGAAGGCTTTCCCGAAAATCGTGTCGTCGGGCAGTTTCTTGAAGTCGCAAGTATAGCGGTTGTAAGTGGTGTCGTTGTCCGACATATACTTCTTTTTCCAATCCATTACATAGTGCCCGCCTTGAATGGACTGGCATTTCTGGTAGGATTTCCGAAGGACTTCTTCGGCAGTGGGCTGGCTGTTGCAGCCCGCAAGCACGACCGCGACGGCGGCCCATGCCAAAACAGCTTTGATTGAATGTTTCATTTTGCGTTCATTTTAAGTTTGACGCTGTAAAAGTAAAGCAAACTTTCCATATAGACAAATTAATTTGTCATTTTCTCGCAAAAAAAAGCATAAAAAGTTGTTTCACGCAGAATCCGCAGAAATCGCAGAACCTGCCGGACAGATACATTGCGTCGCTTCGCGCTTCATATAATTCTGCGATTTCTGCGTGAGATAATAAGCGTCTCTTCATGCTTCAAATAGTTCTGCAATTTTTGCATGAAATAATTCTCCGCGTAAAACACCAAACAATCAATTATTTTCCTAATATTGCAAATTCATTTCATTGATATTTCAAACATTCTCAATATGGAAAACGAACAATTCAAACTGCCCGAGAACGCGCACCGCGAACTGAAACCGGGCGAAGAGTATGAACCCATACTCTCAAAAAACAAACAGTATCAAGAAGTTACGGTCTGGTCGGTCTGCATCGGCCTGCTGATGACCATCCTGTTTTCGGCTGCCGCTGCCTACCTCGGCCTGAAGGTCGGGCAGGTGTTTGAGGCCGCCATTCCCATTGCCATCATCGCCATTGGCCTCACGGGACTGACGCGCAAGAACGACGCCTTGTCGCAAAACGTCATCATTCAAAGCATCGGCGGCTGCTCGGGCGGTGTGGTGGCAGGTGCCATCTTTACCCTGCCTGCGCTCTACATCCTGCAAGGCAAGGGCTACCAAATCGAAATCAACTTCTGGCAGGTGTTCATCGCCTCGCTTTTAGGCGGCATCTTGGGCATCCTGTTCCTCATCCCCTTCCGCAAGTATTTCGTGAAGGAACAGCACGGCAAGTTCCCCTTCCCTGAAGCCACAGCCACGACACAAGTTTTGGTCAGCGGGCAAAAGAAGGGCAAGGACTCGCTGCTCTTGGTCGTCAGTGGCTTGATTGGCGGTCTGTATGACTTTATCGTCTCCACCTTCGGCTGGTGGTCGGAGACCATCACCACCCGCATGATGGGTTGGGGTGCGACCCTGGCCGACAAAGCCAAACTGATGTTCAAAGTGAACACGGGCGCGGCTGTATTAGGCTTGGGCTACATCATTGGACTGAAATACGCCTTCATCATCTGCTGCGGTTCCATGCTCGTGTGGTTCATCATCATCCCGGGCATGAACCTCATTTGGGGCGACCAAATCGTCGACCTGATGAACGCGGGCATCACTACCACTATCGGCTCGATGGCACCTGAGGAAATCTTCAAGAACTATGCACGTCACATCGGCATTGGTGGCATCGCCATGGCGGGTATCATCAGCATCATTAAATCATGGGGCGTGATTAAGTCGTCAGTGAGTCTCGCCGCCAATGAGTTCAAGGGCAAGAAAGCCGCCGCCGACACCATTGAACGCACCCAGCAAGACCTCTCCATGAAGACTGTCGTCATCGGCATTGTGGCTGTGTTGATCGTCACCTTCCTGTTCTTCTGGTTCGGCGTGGTGCACAACCTCGGCCATGCCTTGATTGGCATTTTGGTCGTGGCCGTCATCGCCTTCCTGTTCACAACGGTGGCTGCCAATGCCATCGCCATCGTGGGCAGCAATCCCGTGAGTGGCATGACGCTGATGACCTTGATTTTGGCCTCCTTGGTGATGGTCGCCGCCGGATTGAGCGGTCCCAACGGCATGACCGCCACATTAATTATAGGTGGTGTGGTCTGCACGGCTTTGGCCGTTGCTGGTGCCTTCATCACCGACCTGAAAGTAGGTTATTGGATTGGCACAACGCCCAAAAAGCAAGAACTTTGGAAGTTTGTCGGCGTAGCTGTAGCCGCTGCCACCGTTGCGGGCGTCATTATGGTTTTGAATAAAGCCTACGGTTTTGTGGGCGACAATGCCTTGGTCGCGCCGCAAGCCAACGCCATGAGCGCCGTCATCGAGCCGATGATGTCGGGCGGTAGCGCCCCGTGGCTGCTCTACGGCATCGGTGCCGCCATCGCCTTGATTCTCAACTTCTGCAAAGTGCCTGCCCTGCCCTTCGCTTTGGGTATGTTCATCCCCATCGACCTCAACGTGCCGCTGCTCATCGGTGGTGCCATCTCGTGGTTCGTTAGCACCCGCAGCAAAGACCAGAAACTCAACGATGCCCGCTACAACCGCGGCACCCTCATCGCCTCGGGCTTCATCGCCGGTGGCGCCTTGATGGGTGTGGTGAGCGCCATCCTCAAGTTCTGCAACGTGGATGCTGTGGCCAAGACCGCCGAGGGCACGCCGTTTGCCGAGCTGCCCGTGGCCGGCCTCATCGCCTTGGTGATGTATATCGCCATCATCGTCTACATGATTTGGGACTCGAAACGAGCGAAGGTAGAGGAATAGAATCTCCAACTATAACTCGTGGGTAAAACAATGACCGTCTCAACAACCATTGAGGCGGTCATATTTTTTTGAATTATTAATTTTGGAATTGAAAGAATTTCGCTATTTTTGTCGCTTAATCATTGACAAATTTAAAATTCTAACAATATGAAAAAATCTACAATGATCTTGGCATTGGTACTGATGATATCGATGCCGTTGATGGCCGAGCGCGTAACTCCTGAAACCGCCCAAAAAGTGGCCAAAACTTTCCTAAACAACAACGGTGCGAAAGCCGTACAACTAACTGACTTGTCAAAAGCAGCTGGTTTCGCGAACCTTTACATCTTCTGTGCTGAGGAAGGCTTCGTGGTGATGTCTGCCGATGATTGCGTGAAACCGATTCTTGGCTATTCTCTGACAGGAAAATTTGTTGCAGAGGGGATGCCTGAAAACATCGCTTCCTGGCTGCAAGGCTATAACGATGAGATTCAATACGCCATCGACAACCGATTGAATGCTTCATCCGAAACAACCCAACAATGGGATGATTTGGCCGCAGGAAAACCAAATGCAGCAAAAACGACTACAGTCGTGGAGCCTTTGATTCAAACCAAATGGGACCAGGGAGAACCATACAATAACTTATGTCCTCCAGGAACCGTGACAGGTTGTGTGGCCACTGCCATGGCTCAGGTGATGAAATACTGGAATTATCCCGTGCATGGTATCAGCTCGCATGCATACGTCCCACAGAACAACCCTGCACTTGGCGAACAATTTGCAGATTTCAATTCAACCTATTACGATTGGGCCAACATGACCAACACCTACAATTCATCAAGCACTGTTGAACAAAAAGCAGCCGTTGCCACACTGATGTACCATTGCGGCGTGTCTGTTAGCATGAAGTATGGGCCTAGCAGTGGTGCGCCCACAACTGAGGTCGCGGAAGCATTAAAGAACTACTTCAATTATTCGTCAGATGTCCAATTTCTTTCTCGGGAAGACTATACTGAGACGGAGTGGGTCAATATGTTGAAATCAGACTTGGATCAGAATTGGCCCATTCAATATTCAGGCAGTGGATCTGGTGGCGGGCATTCCTTTGTTTGCGACGGATACAACAGCGACAATTACTTCCATTTCAACTGGGGATGGGGGGGCAGCTGCGATGCATACTATTCCGTCAATAACCTGAATCCTGGCCCAGGAGGTATTGGTTCTGGTTCATACGGAGTATACAATGAAGACCAAGGTGGTGTCTTTGGCGTCCGTCCTTCCGAATGTACGGCAGATGCCCCCACCAATCTGACATACACCCAAAGCGAGCGCAATGTCACCTTCAGCTGGGACGCAGCAAGCGGAGCTGTCAGCTACAACATCTACCATAATAATAGCTTTGTTGGCAATTCAACCACAACATCCTACACCGATGTTGCTCCTTTCGGCACCGCTGCCTATTATGTACGCAGTGTGGATTCCGACGGAGAATTGTCATTGTCTTCCAACTCCGTAAACGTTACTGTAGACTATCAAACACCTATCGTCGTTGATATGGAAGCCAACCTCTCGGGCGACAACGTGAATCTCTCCTGGACGGCACCCGAATGGTGCTTCCCGGAAACGGAATCATCCATCCTGACTTACGGAGAAGGAACCCCTGGACATTTTTTGGGTTATAGCGGAACTGCAAACTTGTATTGGGGACATCGTTACCTTCCCACTGATTTGACAGAGGCTTCTGGAAAAGTTATTTTCAGAGTATCATTTTACATCAGAGAAATAGGGACATACGAACTCAATATATACACAGGCACTACAACCGTAACTTATAGTAGTGGCTCTTACGACATTCCCACAACACTTCTGACAAACAAAACCATTACGGCAACACAAACAGGATGGTTCACCATCGATCTGGACGAGCCTGTCACGATTGATACCTCTCAAGACTTGTGGATTATGATGTATGATCCTGAATCTAAGCAAATGCCCGCAGAATACTGTCCGTTCAATGAACATGAGAGAGGAGGGTATGTAACGGATGACATAACAAGTTGGACTATTGGGTATTCCTCTTTGGCTTTTCTTATCCGCACCTACCTCACCGACGGCTCTTATACCTATAATCTCTATCAGGATGGAATTCAAATCGCCGACAATCTCTCGGAGACCAATTACAATGCCACTTTGAATAACAACGCAGCCAATATGTTTACTATAAAGACCCACTATAATGGTGGCGAGACAACTGCATCCAATATGGCAGGCTTTGCCAAAGGCTCTGCGAGCCTCTCCGACCTTGAAATGAGCACCAACGACAAGATGATGCTCACCAATGGAAGTCAGCTCACCGTCAGCGGAACGCTCTCCAACACCGTACCCGCCAATCTCATCCTCGAGAATGGTGCCCAACTCATCCACGACTCCTATGGTGTGAAAGCCACCGTAAAAAAAGACATCGAATCCTACACCACCGATGACAATGGATGGAACTTCATCGCCTCGCCAGTTACCGAAACCATCACGCCGAGCCAAGAGAACGGCTTCCTGAACGGAACCGCCGAATCAAACACTTTCGACCTATATTATTACGATGAACCGAATCACCTTTGGGTTAACTATGAATATACTCCTTTTGTACTTGAACACAAAAAAGGCTACCTCTACGCCAACGGTGAACCGGACGGCACGACCCTTTGGTTTGCAGGCACATTACAGCCCAGCAACAGCACAGTCAGCATCAATGGCTTGAGTCATAGCGCAACCACCTTGAACGGCTTCAACCTTGTAGGCAATCCTTTCGTGTGCAATGCCACCATCGACCAAGATTGTTTCGTGATTGAAGGCAACCATGTTATTTTGTCCGAAGGCACCAAAGTCTTCGCTCCCTGCGAAGGCGCATTTGTGAAAGCCACATCGGACGAATACGCTGTAACGTTCACGAAATCAGTAGGGTCAAAAGGCAACAATCTAAAGGACTGCCTTGACCTCGTCGTCACACAAGGCAAGGCCAATGTCGATCGCGCTCGTGTACGTTTCGGCGAAGGTACCAACTTGGAGAAATTCACCCTTGAAGGCGATGAAAGCTCCCTACTCACCCTCTGGCAAGAAGGAACCGAATATGCCGTGGTCTATGCCGATGAGATTCGAGAGTTGCCCATGAACTTCAACGCTACCAAAGATGGCACCTATACCATTGGAATTGAAACCAATAACCTTGATTTGGGTTATCTCCACCTCATCGATAACATGACTGGCATGGATGTTGACCTTTTAGCCACACCAAGCTACACTTTCGAGGCCAAGACAACGGATTATGCCTCGCGGTTCAAGTTGGTGTTTTCCAACGGTGAGGACACTGTTGGTAACGATGAAGCATTTGCCTATTATGCCAATGGGGAGATTCACTTAGTGAAGTCGTGCCAAGGCGCATCTCTACAAATTGTAGACATGACAGGACGCATTGTGGTTTGTACAGACGTTGCGTGCAACGTCTCTGCCAATGAAATACCCTCAGGCGTGTATGTGCTGCGCCTCATCACCGCTGAGAAGGTGCGGACACAGAAGATAGTTATCGAATAATTTGCTACCTTTGCGCCACAAATCCAAACAACGTGGCCAGCATTTCGCAACAATTGTATAAAAATGATGCCCACATCGACGCAATAATCAACACATTGCGCGATGATGGGCATCTGCTTTGCTCCAATCTAACGGCTTCGTCGAAGGCTTTTGTTTTGGAAGAGACCTTTCGCCGCATGGGCGGCCAACACCTCATCGTCTGCGCTGACAAGGAGGACGCGGCCTATTTCTACAACGACTTGGAAAGTCTCCTCGGCGAACGCGGCATGGACTACAGCAAGAAGCAAGTCCTCTTCTACCCCACTTCATATAAGCGTCCCTACGAGCCAGAAAAACCCGACAATACCTATATCCTCTCGCGTACCGAGGTACTGCAACGTGTCTCCACATCCGAACGCAAGACTTTGATTGTCAGTTATCCAGAAGCCCTAAGTGAGAAGGTATTCACCCGCAAACTCTTATCAAAAAACACAACTAAAATCAAAGTCGGTGACAAAATCAATCTCGACTTCCTTACCGATGTGCTTTATGAATACGAGTTTGAAAACGTCGATTTCGTGGTGGAGCCAGGACAGTTTGCTATCCGTGGCGGTTTAGTGGATGTATTCTCCTTTGCCAACGACTATCCCTACCGCATCGAGTTTCTCGGCGACGAGGTGGATAGCATCCGCAGTTTCAACATCGCCGACCAACTCTCCATTGAGAAGCTGAAACAAATTGTTTTGCTGCCCAACATGCAGGAACGCGCCTTCATCGAAGACCGCGAGGCCATCCTGCAATACCTGCCTGACACGACTACCGTTTGGCTCACCGACATGGCCTTCTTCGCCACCCAAATCGACAAGGAGTACGACCGCGCTGTGGAAGCATTCGAGAAGATGCAAGCCGAGCAGGAAGAGGAGGTTAAAGCACTGAAACCAGGACAATTGTTTAGCAAGTCCGAGGAACTTTTAGGCTGTCTAAAAAAACGCCGCACCGTGGAGTTTGGCGTTTCCAGCAAACTGCCAACTGACAACTATCAACTGACAACTGTCAACTTCCACACGAAGCCTCAGCCCATCTTCAGCAAAAACTTCAATCTACTCATCGATGACATCGCCCAGCATAAAGAAGAAGGTTACCGCGTCATCGTTTTCTCCGAAAGCAGCAAGCAACTTTCTCGCATTCAGGCAATTCTGAATGACATCAACCATAACGACGAACTTCACCGCGACTTCGAGACCGAAACCATTGCCATCCACGGCGGCTTCATTGACGAGGACCTAAAAGTTTGTTGTTACACCGACCACCAAATCTTTGAGCGTTACCACCGTTTCCACCTGCGCGACAACTTCTCGACCAAGCAGGCCATCACGCTGAAAGACCTCTATGAGCTGAAACCTGGCGACTACGTCACCCACATCGACCACGGCATCGGGCGTTTCGACGGCCTGGAGACCATCGAGAACAACGGCAAGCCCCAAGAGGCCATCCGCCTGATTTACAACAACGGCGACCTGCTCTATGTGAGCATCCACTCGCTGCACCGCATCGCAAAATACAGCAGCAAGGACGGCACCGAACCGCATTTGAGCACCCTCGGTAGCGGTGCCTGGAACCGCCTGAAAAACAAGACCAAAAGCAAGGTCAAAGACATCGCGAGGGAACTCATAAAACTCTACGCCGAACGCAAACGCACGCCTGGCTTCCATTTCTCGCCCGACAACTACCTGCAAAATGAGTTGGAGGCGTCGTTCATTTACGAGGACACCCCCGACCAACTGAAAGCCACCAACGACGTGAAACGCGACATGGAAAGCGACCACCCGATGGACCGCCTAGTGTGCGGCGATGTGGGCTTCGGCAAGACCGAAGTGGCCATGCGCGCCGCTTTCAAGGCTTGCTGTGACTCCAAACAAGTAGCCGTGCTCGTGCCTACGACCGTGTTGGCCCTGCAACACTATCATACCTTCACCGAGCGCTTCAACGGCTTCCCCGTCACCATCGAATACCTCAACCGATTCAAGACGACCAAGCAACAGACCGAAATCCTGAAAAAACTCGAAAAAGGCGAAATCGACATCATCATCGGGACACACCGCCTCACGGGAAAAGATGTGAAATTCAAGGACTTGGGCTTGCTCGTCATCGATGAGGAACAGAAATTCGGCGTATCCGCGAAGGAGAAACTAAAGGAAATGAAGGCCAATGTGGACACACTGACCTTGACTGCCACCCCTATTCCCAGAACGTTGCAATTCTCCATGATGGGTGCGAGGGATTTGAGTGTCATCACCACGCCGCCGCCCAACCGTTATCCTGTTCAAACCGAACTGCGCGGCTTCGACGGTGAACTCATCCGCGACGCCATCCAGTTCGAAATTGCCCGCAACGGGCAGGTGTTCTTCATCCACAACCGCATCCAGAGCATCATGGATGTGCACGACTTCATCCAGAAGTATGTGCCTGGCGTGCGCATCGCCGTCGCCCACGGCCAGATGGAAGGCGCGAAGCTGGAGAAAATCATGCTCGACTTTATCAACGGCGACTACGACGTGCTACTCTGCACCACCATCGTGGAATCCGGCCTTGACATCCCCAACGCCAACACCATTATTATTAATGACGCACACCGCTATGGTCTTTCCGACCTACACCAACTGCGCGGCCGCGTGGGTCGTTCCAACAAAAAAGCCTTCTGTTACCTGCTCACGCCACCGCTTAACACGTTAACCCAGGAAGCCCAAAAACGCCTCCGCGCCTTGGAGGAGTTCTCCGACCTCGGCGAAGGCATCAACATCGCCATGCGCGACTTGGACATCCGTGGCGCAGGCAACATCCTCGGTGCCGAGCAGAGCGGTTTCATCAACGACATCGGCTTTGAGACCTACCACAAGATTCTCGACGAGGCCATCCTTGAACTGAAAGAGACTGAATTCCAGGATATTTTCGATAAAGAAGAAGAAAAATCCTATGTCGCTGACTGCACCATCGAGACCGACATGGAGGTGCGTTTCCCGTCGGATTACATCAACTCGACGCAGGAACGTGTCAGCCTCTACAGCGAACTCGACCGCACCAAGACCGAGGAGAACCTGATGAAATTCACTGACCAACTCATCGACCGATTCGGAGCTATTCCCAAACAAGTCAACGATTTGCTGAACACCGTCCGACTCCGCTGGATTGCCAAGGACTTGGGCTTCGAGAAGATTCTGTTGCGCAACCACAACATGACAGCGTATTTCGTCAGCAACCAACAGTCGAAATACTACGAGAGCCATACTTATATGCAAATTATGCAATACATTATGAACCACCCGAAACGCACTGCACTCAAAGAAACCAACGACAAACTGCAATTGACCGTCAAAGAGGTGAGCACCGTGACTCAAGCACTGAATTTATTACGGGAGATGCAGGAAGCTTAATTCTGCGACAGCTTTTCGTGTACCTGAAGCACCTGCTCCAACAAAGCTTCATCATCGTCATCGGAATCGTGAAAAATGATGTAATCGGCATGAGCAAGTTTTTCGTTCTCAGCCCATTGTTTCGCCATGCGCTGACGCACGGCAGCTTCATCGCAATGGTCGCGGAGCATGACACGACGCAGGCGCGTTTCCTCTGAGGCCGTTACCATAATAACACCGTCAAAAAGCGATTCCAAATGCTTTTCAAGAATGATTGCCGATTCGTAAAGCACGTACGGAGCGTTCTGGTTTTCAGCCCATTGCAAAAAATACGCATTAAGCGCGGGATACAACAGTTTTTCTATGTCGCGCATAGCTTGCACATCATTGAAAACCAACTCGGAAAGCCGTTTTCGATCCAGTCGGCCATTGCGAAAATACACGTCACGGCCAAAACGTTCCTTCATGGCTACGCGAATGTCGGCACGAAGGTAAAGCCGTTTGGCCTCGATGTCGCTGTAAAAAACCGGAATATTAAGCCGTTTCTCAAACAGCCCGCTTACCCACGACTTACCACTACCGATGTTTCCCGTGAGGGCAAACTTTTTCATTGCACAATGATATATTCCACCTTATCTGGCTTGGTTTCAAGCACTTGCACATGCGGTGGCCATGCGGTAAGCCTGACATCGAGAAGCGGTTGTAAAGCTTTCAGTTGGTCTCGGTCAAACTCGGCACGGAAGTTCTCAGGCGCGATGGAGGCATAGTCCTTGATGGCAACGAGGCATTTCACCGTCATCGTCTCGGGGAAAAGCCGTATCTGCAAACTGTCAGGGAGTGCAATCGGCACCTTGACATCTGTTTCGGTAAACTTCTGGATTTCCACATTGACTTTCACCGACTTGGTGTTGGAACGGATGAGTCCGCCCAACAAATTCAGGTCGACGGTTTCGCTAAAATCCTCACTAGCGTTGACTTTGGAAATCAGCTTGGTTTTCACCGATTTCACGGTATCGATGATTTCTTCTGGCCCGAAAATAGTGACCGAAGCTGGATTGAGGATGGGGATGCCGTAAACACCATATTGTCGCGCAGGCTTGATGTCAGAACGCAGTTCAACAGGTACCATCTTCGACTTGAGCGGCTCCATGTTGAAATAAACCTTGTCCTCATTCATGGTAATGTCAGAAGCCATCACGTCAAGCAGGTCCGCAACTTTTTCGACCACATACTGACTGCCAAAAGAATAGGTGTTATCACTTTCCAATCGGTAAGGCACCTCGCTCAAATTGATGGAAACCGACCTCTTCGCCTCACGTATCGTGTTGAGTCTCAGCGTATGGAAACCGTCAACATTCAATGAAAGCTTGACGGTTTGCTCTGGCGATGTCATCCACTTGTCGGCAGGCATATCCTCCAATTCCACGCGGAACAATGTCTGCGTAGTATAGTCCTCCGACAGCTTGATGAGCAACCACAAAACCGTCGAAATGGCCAAAAACACTAAAAAGGTGAAGAAAGGCCGCTTGTCCATGATTTAGGCTCAGCTTTGGCCTACATTAGCGCCAGTTTGCTGCAAGGCAGTCTTTTCCACTTCCACTTCCGTGTTGGGTGCAATGGAGATAATGACCGTGGTTTCTTTCACTTCAGTCACTCTGCCATGGAATCCACCAATGGTGACCACCTTGTCACCTTTTTTGAGGCTGTCGCGGAATTTTTGTTCCTCCTTGGCCTTTTTCGATTGCGGACGAATGAAGAACAGCCAAAAGACGACGATAATAAGGACTAATGGAAGCCACATCATTAAACCATCTTGTTTGGTTTGTTGATCTAAGAGAATAAATAAGTTGTTCATTTTGTGTGATTTAAGATTTAATATTTAAAATTCAAGATTTAAGATTTCTGGTTTGCTTCGTTCCTCGCTATGACGCAAAGCGTAACAAACTCCTAACTGACAACTATCAACTAATATTGGTCAGGGGTTTGCACATTGGCCTTCAGCCTAAGCACCGTCTGGTTGGGATTGGTGTTGGCCACAACAGTGAGCGAGCGGCTTTGGAAACCGTGATGGCCCTTGCTATTGTACGTTGCCTTGATGACACCGTCCTTGCCAGGAGCAATAGGATCGCGAGGGAACTCGCCCACCGTACAGCCACAACTGGTTTGTACATTGGTGATGAGCAACGGTGCATTGCCCGTGTTGGTGAAATGGAAGGAAGAAGTGACCACCTCACCTTGCAAGATGGTGCCGAAATCATGCTCCATCTTGTCGAAAGTAATGGCAGCTTCCTTGCCAGAGATATGCGTCGCCGACTTGGGATTGGTTACGAGGTCGGTGGAAAGGCTATCCTTTTTTTCGTTGTTGCAAGCCGAAAACAGACAGATGGCAAGAATCAAAGTGGTAAGTAGACGTTTCATTTTCAAGATTTTAATTTCGTTGCGCCGTAATGATAGCAATTGAGCCTTGGTAGGTGGCGTCTTGTTTCAATCCGTGGCATTTCAGCACATAGAAATAGGTGCCGTCAGACAGACCACCGCCATCCCAATCATTGTGATAATCGTTTGAATGATAGACGACTCTGCCCCAACGGTTGAAAATGGTCAGCTCGGTGGATTCGTAATAGCGGCTCAAGGGGTCGTAAGGGTCGTATTCGTGTTCATAGTCACCGTCGCCTCGCATGCTACCGTTCGAAGGGCTGTCGCTACCACCGTCAAGAGAGATAATGAAATAGTCGTTGATACCGTCGCCATTAGGAGTGAACACGTTCGGTATTTTCAGCTTCACAGGATTGACTTTCACGGTCTTATAATACGAAGTGTCGCAACCTTGCGGATTGTAGACCTTCAGTTCTGTGGTAAAATCGCCCGTCTCAACATAGGTAAAACGCGGTGTCAGTTCTACCGAAGTGATGTCGTAGGTATTATTCAGAATCCAATAGAAATTGCTGATGCCCAGCGTGTCAGCGGAAAGGTTTTCGAAAGAATAGGTAACATGCGGGTTTTGCAGGTACACCGTGTCGCCAGGATCCGTAGAGATTTCGACTAACGGATTGGGGAAAGCCCTAAGTTTCACGCTGTCCCATTGAACACAACCTCGGTTGTCAGTAAGCTTGATTTTGTAATACTTAAACGCTTCAAGGCCAATGGCCCAAGTAGGATCGCCGGGCGCAATGTGAAGTGGGCTAACATCCCATTGATAAGTATAGGGTGGATTGTAAACTCCTGACAAACTGTCGACTAACGCCAAAACCTGGGCAGTGCGGCCATTTTCCTCCTCAGAATTGCTGCACGTCAGTTTTACTTGTCGGAAATTGACGCTGAAACGAGGCATAACCTCCACTGTAATGGACGGATGACACAACTCAACAGAATCCTGATCGAAAATCTGGACAGTATAAGTCGTTGTCGAGAAAGGTTTTACCGTGATACTGCTGGTGGTTTTGCCATTTGACCAAAGGTAAGAATAGAGATAATTGGGCGGCACGCTGAGCGTCACTGCCGACTGGCTGCAGACGGGCATTGGCACGCTACAAGTAATCTCACACGGTTCGTCTTGTGCACTAGCAATTGTATATAACATTGTGAATACCAATGCCATAAGCATTCTATAGGGTGTCAAGGTGTTTTTCATTATTTGAGAAATAAAGTGCAAAAATAAGAAATTTCCAAAGATGAACGCAACAAGTCGGCGATTATTGTTTCCAGCCTCACTTTACAGCTTTACCAACTTGACCACCTTGTTCATTTGGAACGGATGACCGTAACGCACCACATAAACCCCTGATGGCCATCGGCTTGCATCGATTTCCGTTGTGCCGATAAAGCGCATGATTGGAATCATACTGTTGCCAAAGAGGTCATAAACCGCCAAATCCGTGAAGCCCGAATCATCCGTTTTAATGGAGAAACGGTCAATGACGGGATTGGGATAAATTCCAACAAGCAATTCCGAATCGAGCACTGGTGTTGCAGGCATCAAGGCTTTCCAAGTGGCTTCCCAACCCGTGTCGGTGGTGATGCAGTCGGAGCGAAACTCGACGCACATCACGTTGCCCGAAGCCTGCACCGTGCCTGGACTTTGCGTGTTCCATCGCCCGATTTTTGGGGCAAAGACATTGTCGCCATCGTAAACCCAAAGGAAATCGAAGTCTGTTTCCAAATGGAAACTGCTGAAATCCAATTGAATCTTCGACTCCTCAGGCCCACGAATCACCCAGATTCTGCGCTCGTCGTTGACATAGTTCTGATGGTCGAGTCGACCCGAATCACCTTCCAAAACGGTGACTGGCGTGCCTTCGTTGATGAGTTTGTAGTAATAGTTCCAGTCCCAATACGGTCCCGGGTCGGTGTGTGTCTGGTCAGGATAATGCTGATGACCTCTGATTTGGACACATGCCCCTTCGCCGCCGAGGCTGTAAAGGCCGTTATTGAGACAGAAACCGTTGTCGAGCGTATCGCGGTCGTGAGTGCGATATCCATTGATGGTGTCGTAGCGCGAGCAGATGCTGCGAACCAAATTAGCGGAGGATTGGTACATCTCCTCAGTAAAAAAACTCCAAATATTTCCATAGGCTTCATGCTCGATGCCAATAGTGTAACCGTTGGCGGTGCGGGCGTGCCACGCTTTGTCCCTTTCACGCACCATCTGCGTCACCTGACCGTCGGCGGAGCGGATGACATAATGCGCCGATACTTCGGCATCGCAGTTCTTGAACCAACTGATGCAGCCCGCATAGGAACCTTCGGTATAATGGATGACCACAGCACTCACTTGTTTGGTGCGCGGCTCCCAGTTGCATTCCGGCGCCGGGTCCCAAATGGCTGGCGGATAATCAGGACTGCGCGTAATGCCCAATTCGGGAGCAGTGAGCAAGTCGTAATGCTCGGCAAAAACTGCTTTCAAATTGATATTGTATTTCTGGAAGCCAAATTCCTCGGCTCTTTTGGCGTCATTCAGGAAAACGCACACCGAATAAAGCATGCTTTGCATGGGATAAATGTCCTTCTCCTCCCCTATCGGCAACTCCGAAAGTTGTTGGATGACCGACAAATAGCCATTGATTTCCGTGGCTTTGCTTTTTTTGGCTAAATGGTCAAACGCCTTGGCATAGGCCAAGACATTCTTTTCGGGATTTTGCAGGATTTCCGCTTCCGAAATGCCTGAAAGTTCCGCCACAAGATGCAGGTTCTCACGAAAATAGCCCTTACCGTCTTTCACCAAGCCCATCAAGCCGTAGGCACGTGGCATGGCATCGGGACCGTCGTGGAAATAGTTGGCATCGGTCAAGTGATGGCAATGCGTGTTGGTGAAGGAAATGGCTTCTAAGAGGCCTTGGGGAATGTCGGGGCAGGTCTGATAAGCTTCTTTAAAAGCGGATTTATAGTTTTGGTTTTCAAAATGTTGCGACATAACCAAAAATGGCAGCAACAACAATGTGGCTAACAATATGCTCACTCTTTTCATTCGGATTCTATTTGAGGCAAAAATACACATTTTTCTTTTTTGACATAGATAAGTTTTTTTTCGTACCTTTGTCGTTTCAAGAAAAACAACAATAAAACACACATAAAATGAACACACTCAACGATTTTCAGAAAGAAATCCTCGCCGGCATCCCCGATGAACTGCCGGAAGTGAAGCCTTACGACACCACCATCAACCATGCGCCCAAGCGCAAGGACATCTTGACGAAGGCCGAGAAGAAGCTGGCCATTCGCAATGCTTTGCGTTACTTCCCCGCCAAGTTCCACGCCACCTTGGCCCCTGAATTTGCCGAGGAGTTGGAGAAATACGGCCGCATCTACATGTACCGTTTCCGCCCGTCCTACAAGATGTACGCTCGCCCGATTGAGGAATACCCCGCCAAATGCAAACAGGCTGCGGCCATCATGCTGATGATCCAAAACAACCTCGACCCCGCCGTGGCACAGCACCCGCACGAGCTCATCATTTACGGTGGCAATGGTGCCATCTTCCAAAACTGGGCACAATACCGCCTCGTGATGCAGTACCTCGCTAACATGGACGAGGACCAGACTCTAGCCATGTACAGCGGTCACCCGATGGGCCTCTTCCCCTCGCATAAGGATGCCCCACGCGTGGTCGTCACCAACGGCATGATGATCCCGAACTACAGCAAACCCGACGACTGGGAGCGTTACAATGCCCTCGGTGTGACGCAATACGGTCAGATGACCGCCGGCTCCTATATGTATATTGGACCTCAAGGCATCGTCCATGGCACCACCATCACTGTTTTGAACGCGGCCCGCAAGCAGGGCGGCGGAACGGCTGGCAAGCTGTTCATCACCGCTGGTTTGGGTGGCATGAGCGGTGCCCAACCCAAGGCCGGTAACATCGCCGGAGTTGTAAGCATCACCGCCGAAATCAACCCTGCCGCCACGCAGAAACGCTATCAGCAAGGTTGGGTGGACGAGGTGTACGACAACATCGAGGAACTCTTCAAGCACGTCAACGCCAGCCTCGCCAAGAAGGAAGCCCGCAGCTATGCCTACCAAGGCAACGTCGTTGACCTTTGGGAATATGCTGCCGAGCACGACATCCATGTCGACCTCGGCTCCGACCAGACCTCGCTCCACAACCCATGGGCAGGCGGTTACTATCCCGTCGGGCAGTCGTTTGAGGAATCGAAGACCATGATGGCCGAGAACCCCGAGTTGTTCAAGGAGAAGGTGCAGGCTTCGTTGCGCCGCCATGTGGCCGCCATCAACAAGCTGACCGCCAAGGGCATGTACTTCTTCGACTACGGCAACGCCTTCCTGCTGCAGAGCAGCCGCGCCGGTGCCGACATCATGAAGGCCGACGGCACCTTCCGTTATCCTTCCTACGTGCAGGACATCATGGGCCCGATGTGCTTCGACTACGGCTTCGGTCCCTTCCGCTGGGTGTGCGCTTCGGGCAAGCCTGAAGACCTTGCCGTCACCGACGACATCGCCTGCGAAGTGCTTGAGAACATTGCCCGCACCGCTCCTGCCGAAATCCAGCAGCAGATGCGCGACAACATCCAATGGATCCGTGGCGCACAAGAGAACCACCTCGTGGTGGGTTCGCAAGCCCGTATCCTCTATGCCGACTGCGAAGGCCGCACCAAGATCGCTGCCGAGTTCAACAAGGCCATCGCTGACGGTCGCCTGAGCGGTCCCGTCGTTCTTGGCCGTGACCACCACGATGTCTCTGGTACCGACAGCCCGTTCCGTGAGACCTCCAACATCTACGATGGCTCGTCGTTCACCGCTGACATGGCCGTTCAGAATGTCATCGGCGACGGTTTCCGTGGTGCCACCTGGGTGAGCATCCACAATGGCGGTGGTGTAGGCTGGGGCGAAGTCATCAACGGTGGTTTCGGTATGGTCCTCGATGGCACCCCTGAGGCCGACCGTCGTCTCCACTGCATGTTGCATTGGGATGTCAACAACGGCATCGCCCGTCGTAACTGGGCCCGCAACGAAGGCGCCACCTTCGCCATCAAGCGCGCCATGGAAGCGGAACCGAAGTTGAAGGTTACACTGCCAAATTTGGTGGAAGACAAGATTTTGGAGAACCTGTTTTAAGAATTAGACGTTTGTAGAGACGCGATTCATCGCGTCTAAAAACGGCAATCATTTCTTGGAGACGCGATGAATCGCGTCTCTACAGGCGAAAATGCAACAAGGGCGCGCCAGTCGGTGTGCCCTTTGTTATTCTCAATGTTAGTCCAGCGGAATCTCAGGGTGCTGTACGGAGAGCGGCAAACCCTTCTGCGAGAGATAGAACATGTAGAGGATAACGGGCTTGGTGCCTCGGTTCTCGCCATGGTGGATGGTGTTCACCATCTCCACGATGGCCTCGCCTTCATGCACAATTTTCTCCTTGCCGTCCAGGCTGATGATGGTCAGTTCGCCTTGCACCAATATGCCGTGGTTCATCACGGGGTGATGGTGCCAGCCTAGCCTCTGTCCAGCGGGAATCTCATATTTCACTGCTACCAACTCGGGACGACCCTGGAGGTATTCGGGCAATTCCACACCATCCCAGCTCTGGGAAGTGCGTATCAGCTCGGTAGTCTGAACTGTTTGGGCAAGATTGTCGTTCTGTGCGTCATCTTTATTTTTACCACAAGAGAGAGATTGTGATTGCATGTCTGTTAGTTCTATTTATTGAAGTACAAAGGTACACAAATTTCAGGTATTGGGGAAAAATACAAGAGAATTTGCAAACGATCACGAAGCTATTTGGGGGAAATTGTTGCAGGTAATAAAATTATTACCTAATTTTGCAGAAAATTTAAAAAAAAATGCCAACGATATTTACGCTGTTTGGATACCGATTCTTGTTCTACTCCAACGACCACACACCCATCCATGTGCATGTGGTGAAAAGTGGAGCCAAGGCAAAGTATAACTTGTTTCCAGTTGAACTCGTTAGCAACGAAGGTTTCAAACCTTCGGAACTGAAGATGATAGAAGCCTTAATTGAGGAAAATGTGGAAACGATAGCCAAGCATTGGAACATGTTTTTCAACAACAACAAATAAAACAGGAGAAAAAGAAATGAAAATAGAGAAAGTTTGGCTGACGGATACAGCCGTATGGATCAGAACCGATGAGGGCAAAGAAGCCTGTGAACTCTTTGCCGACTATCCCCGTTTGCGTTATGCCACAGCAGAGCAACTTGTTGATTTCAAGATAGATGGATTTGGAATCCATTGGGAGGAATTGGATGAGGACTTGAGTTTTGAAGGCTTCTTTGACAAGCAAAAACCAACAGCACTCTACCAGTTATTTATGGCACATCCTGAGTTGAATGTTTCTGCTCTTGCCCGTCGCATAGGCATCTCGCAAAGCCTGATGGCGCAATACATTAGCGGAAAGAAGACCCCCAGCGGAAGCCGAATGGCCTTGATTTTCGATACGATTCACGCCGTTGGACGAGAACTGGCGGCAGTGTAAACAAAAGACGCGACAGTGTCGCGCCTTTTGTTTAACTTTTGTCTCGTATTGCAAATGCTGAGGCGGAGCTTCAACAGGTCATAGTTCAAACACAACGCTCCATTCCTTACACAGTTTTT
>CAMZEK010000019.1 GCA_947305795.1 uncultured Bacteroidales bacterium
TCGTCCAAGGCGACCTCGACGTTGAACGAGCACCAGTTGGCACCAGCGCCCAAAGTGATAGTCTGGGTGACGACTGTCGGGGTCTCGTCCTTCACATAGAGAGAAACGGGCAACTGACTGGCTGAGCTGTAGCAAGAGAAAAGTGTGTTGCCACCATTGTAATTGAACTGCATCACATTACGGTTGCTGCTGTTTGAGGCGACAATGCTTGTGGTGTCATTAATGCTGATTTCCCAATCGCCATTGCCAATAGTATCAAGTTCTGGTTCTGTTCTCAGGTAATTATTGCTAGGACCAGCAGCATAGAGATAGCCAGGAGTTCTGGCATCATAAATGGAATAGAATCCTTCTTCTTCCAAAGCGGTGATGACAAATTCGTAAACATTAGCGGTTTCTACTGTGGCAGTAGTACCGTCAACGCTGATGGCAACGCCTCCACGGTTGTTGTTTCTCTGCTCACCCATGGCATAATAATTAGTCACGCTATCAATGGTCTTGCTACCCACAATGATGTAGGTCCTGCCCGATTCGATGGTCGTGGCCAAAGTGTAGGTGGCAGGCTCAAATGGAATATCAGCAACGGCGGTGGCAGTGATAGTAACATTGTGGCTAGGCATATTAAAGGAGTACGTCAAGTCCTCGTCGATGTCGTTCACGTGCTCCACACCATCCACTATCAATGATTGCATAACATAACCTTCAACTGCGCTAACACTCAGCATCACTTGGTCACCTTCGGTCACTTGGATAGTACCAGCACCTTCAAATGGATCGCTCTCATCTCCTCCAACGAAAGTGAATATCTCGAGGTTCTCAAAAGGTTCAATAGTCAAATCGTAGGTTTCGATGACAGGTCCGCCGCCGAATTCATAAAGCATGATGTTGCCCAATGCAACGTTACCATTATCTTTTTCAGTGTAAATCCACTTGATGTAGCGGACGTTTTCGCCCAAGTTGTCGAATGATTTGGATTGAGTACCACCAAGTTCGGTGTAGGTCTCCAAATCCGTGTAGGTCACACCGTCTTCAGAGGTCTGCACAGTGAAGGTGCCTCCAGAAAAAGAGTTGCCCTTGATGTCGAAAGTCAGGGTGCCAGGCGCTTCGTTGAAGTGAAGGAGCAACCAGTCGCCAGTATTGTCAAATCTCAGTTTGGGCGAGTTGTTATAGTCTGAGCCAAGACCTTCTTGAGTCAAACCAGCAGTGCCTTCAATGTCGTCACGACCGCCATCAAATGCAAAAGGAAGGGTAGCATAGTCAGCAACAAAATGCTCTTGGGTAACAGTAACGGTCTTATTGGTAGCACCGGTGTAGGACAGTGTAAAGACAGCTGTGCGATTTTCGGAGCTCAGGTTTGCAGTAGTGTTGAAAGTCACGTTTTCGGAGTTAACAGTGATGTTGGTAATCCAGTCAGCCTCAGTAGTCGCAGTAAGAGTTACGCCTCCAACTGGGTTATCAATGGTGTAGGCAATTTCACCTGATGTGGCATCGTACGCCAGAGTGATGTCTTCAGCATTGATGACAGGGTCGGTGTTGATTTGAACTTCGACATTCTGAGGGTTAGCGAGCTGAGCAGCATTGAAACAACCAATGTTGGCGGTCAGACTTAGGATATCGTTCACGGCATAAGTCACATCCGAAGAAATTCCACGCACTACAATGGTGTTTTCACCTTGGGCGATAGTGGTGTTTTGGCCACTGATGGCGGTAACGGTAGCATTTTCCACACGCACCAGCCAACCTTGCAAAGCATTTTCGCCTGCATAATCAGCATTGATGGCTTCAATGGTCATCACTTGAGGTTCGACAGTATTGCCAGAAGAAATGACAGTGACTTGAGGACTCATGATTTCAAGCAAGCCATTATAGGTGGATAAACTACCTTGAACGGTAATGTTATCACCAACGGTAAGGGCCGTACCATAGACGCAAATAGCTGCGGTAGCATCCTGAATGTAACCCGTGGTTCCAACACAGCTTGTCACAATGCCAGAAGTAAACACATTGCCGGTTCCTTGTGCGCGCACTTCGGCAATACTCATCGGCGTAAGGATAGTGTAAACAGCCGTCGCCACGTTGCTGGCGTCAGTGCCAACGTAAGCAATGGCTTTCAATGTTGTGGTCTCACTAATAGAAATAGCGCTTTGGTAAAGGGTGCTTGCATTGTCGGGGGTAGTACCATCAGTGGTGTAATAAATGGAAGCACCTCCCGTTTCGCAGCTGATAGTCACGCTTTGGGGTTCCGTATAAGTGCCAGCGGCGGGATTAAAGGTAGGCATGGCAACAGCTGGTCCTTCACCACCGTAAGTGACTTCAAAAACAGCAATTCTTCTGTGGCCAGTTGTACCGCCAATGGTAAAGGTCACTTCTGAAGCATCACCTAGCCATGTTCCGTCAGCGTATGAGCCAACATCTGTTGTTATGGCATTATTACCATCACCAGAGCCAAAGGTAAGTGTAATTTGGGAAAGATTGCCGTCGGATGACATAATGGTGAAATAGTTTCCACCATAGCATCTGATGGCTGAACCAGTGTTGTAATACTTGGGTTCATTGTTGTTGGTTCCTTTGAAGAATTCACCCGCAACATTGCTGTCAATGTCAATGCTTGTGATGATTTGGGCATTTTCATAACCTTGTTCCGAAGCGGTCCAAGTAACAGTGGTTTGTCCCCTCATTCCCAATGGGATAAGGAATGCGCACAGCATTAATACCGACGCAAGGATTGTAATTTTTCTTTTCATAGTTTGTTGATTTTAAATTAGTTATGAATTAATTAAATTAAACGATTCTCTTTATTTGGGCACAAAGTTACTGAACTTGTTGCCCAACTTGGCAAAGGGGGCAAAAAATACACATTAAAACTTTTCAACAATCACTGTTTATAGCCTGTTAATAATTTGGGAGACAAAGGACTACTATTAACAATTATGGAATTTGTAATTTGAGTTGTTCATCTAAATTGACGAGGGTTTGAGCAAAAGGCTTTTATGGAAGTTTTGTTTTCGATGTGAGGAAAAATAGTGTATTTTTGCAGCCATGAAAAAACGTAAAGTCCCACATACCTTCGTTATTGTGTTCTTCATCATCGTCGTCGCGGCGGTGCTCACTTGGATTATCCCACCAGGGAAGTACGTTGAGGAACAGACTGATGGCGAAACGGTGATGACATTTTATTACCAAGACCAATTGCCTGATGCTTACGCTGCTGAGTTTCACGCTGAGCCGCAAACATGGCAGGTGTTTTCAGCGTTTTACAAGGGCTTCGTCAAACAGGGCAACATCATCGTGTTTATCCTCATCATCGGTGGCGCCTTCTGGATTATGAACAAGAGCCGCGCCATCGACATGGGTATCTTGTCGTTCTTGAAGTTCACTAAACGACTGGAACGCAGTCCGTTAATTCGGAAAATCGGGGTGAACAACATTGTCATTATTTTGGTTATGCTGCTGTTTAGCCTCTTCGGGAGCGTGTTTGGCATGAGCGAGGAGACCATCGCTTTTGCCTTGATTATCATACCACTGGCCATCTCTATGGGCTATGACAGCATTGTGGGCCTGTGCATGGTGTATGTGGCCGCACATATCGGTTTTTCGGGTGCCATGCTCAACCCATTCACTATCGGCATCGCGCAGGGCATAGCGGGCATACCGCTCTTTACAGGCATTGGTTATAGAGCCGTATGTTGGGCCATTTTGACGGTGGTGGGCATTGTTTTCGTGTTGCTCTATGCCCGAAAAGTGAAGAAGAATCCACAATCATCCATCATGTATGAGGACGATGCCTATTGGCGCAAGTCGGCAGCAACACAGGAGGCGGAAATGGAGCATTACACACCGCGAAAGGCTTGGTGGGTATTCCTTTTCTTAATGATTGTATTGATTGTATTTTCAGTGCTTTATCCGATGACCACCTTAAAAATCGGCAACGCTGAGCGCACTTTGCCTTTACTGCCTGTGGGGACAGCTTTGTTTGTTTTGTTGGGTATCGTCACGCTGCGGAAAACGGTACATTATTTTGTCCTCACTTTGCTCTTCGCAACGGTCTATTTCCTGATTGTCGGGGTGTTGGGCTACGAGTGGTACGTCATGGAGATTGCGTCACTGTTTTTGGTCTTGGGCATCGCGAGTGGCTTGGCCGTCGATAAAAGTGCCAGTGACATCGCCAAACTGTTCCTTGAAGGTATGGGTGACATCCTTTCGGCGGCGGTCATTGTGGGTTTGGCGGGCGGCATCGTCATCATTTTGCAGGACGGCGGCATCATCGATACAATTCTTTACGGCCTTTCCAAGTCGATGAGCGACATGGGCAAAATCGCCTCGGCGGAAATCATGTACGGCATTCAGACCTTAATTAATATAGTCATTCCGAGCGGTTCGGCAAAAGCTGCCATCACTATGCCTATCATGGCGCCTTTCAGCGACCTGATTGGCATTTCGCGTCAAGCCACGGTGGTGGCGTTCCAGTTCGGCGATGGCTTCACCAACATGATTACTCCCACTTCCGGCGTGCTGATGGCCGCTCTTGGTGTGGCACGCATCCCATGGGACAAGTGGGTACGTTTTATCTGGAAATTCATCCTTGTCTTGGTCGTCATCGGTGCCTTGCTGCTCATTCCTACAGTAACGATGGACTTGGCGGGATTCTAGAGTCTGAAAGGGGAAAAGCCTTATTTCACCACCAATTTCAACGTTTGGACCCAGCCTTCGCCATTGCTGAGACGGAGGAGATAAAAGCCTTGGCTTAGGCCTTGTAACGACAATTCAAATTGTTGGAAACCAGTGCTAAAATGGGCTGATTCACATCTGATTTGTTGTCCCATAATGGAGTACAAGTTGAATTGAATTGGGCTATCCGAAGGGTTGCAGAAGCTGATGGTGGCTGTTTCCGAGGCGGGATTGGGTGCAATGGAAGCTTGGAATACTGGCATCGTATTGTCGTTCACGCCCAATTTGACATCAACGGCGATTTTCATCGTCACGGGGAGATGGTCGGAACAGTCATACAGGGCTTCGGCGACCAATGGTGGAACGGACGAGTTGCCGTTTTGGTTAACGCTTTGGTTGTAATGACGGCCATCGTTACCCACTGCATGATAGGAGTTCTGGACATAGCGCAAATGGTTGTAACTGAACATGATTTCATCAGCCATGAGGATGAAATCGAAGCGGTCATCCAAACCGCCGCTTGAGAAACAATTGTCGGAATTGCTCCGTGTAGACTGGGTATGGAAGGCTGCAAACTGAATGTTGTTGTTCCATGCGCCTACTCCGCCTACAGAAGACAATGGGTCGACGAAGCGGATGTTGGCATTGCTGTAAGTCTGAGTAAGCAGACGATAGCCGCTCTCATTGGCACCATACATGTTAAAGTCTCCCATGATTAGCACGTTATCGGTTGGATAATGCAAATTAATGTAATCCATGATGAGCTGCATACAGGCCCTGCGCGCGCTTTCTTCGTTTTGTCCAGCCTTGGGATGTGTAACGATGCACACTAACCGGAGGGTGTCGCCCGCAGCCAAACTTGGAGTCTTCATGTAGAGTTCATACACATCCGAATCACGAGGCGATGTACCAATGGCAATGTGCCTTTTCAGCCCCATCTTGCGTGAATCGTAGAAAATATGATTGACAATATTGCTATGGGCTTGGTTGATGATATTGTCTGATTGCCAATAAGTTGCCCCATTAATATTCAGGTTGTGTCGAATGAAGTTCTCGTGTAAGGTTTGGGTGGCACCAAACTCGCAAACGGTGAAGATGTCAGGTTTCACGTAATCTAAGATGGTTCGGATACATTCGTCCTTGTTTTGGGTGTTGTTGCAGGATTCGTTGCATCCCGAATAGCCAGCGTTGTAATTGCCGTATTGTAATAGGTTATACTGCATGACAGTAATTGTGTCTTGCGCTTTCGTTGACAGGGCAAGACAGACAAAAAACAGCCATATTAATAAGGTCTTGTTTTTCACTTTCAAGAATTTTGTGCAGCAAAAGTAGAAAAAATGGCGCGATATTTGAAGAAATCTTAATTTTGCAGCGAAATTAATCGCTAAAGAAATGAAAAAATTGTCTCAAATCGGAATGCTGGCCTTAGTTGTCTTCATGGTGACGGCTTTTGGATGCAATAAGAACCAGTCCGTTTCGCCCATTGTAGGTCATTGGGGTTGTGAGCAATACGTAAGCTGTCGCACCGACAGCTTGGGTGTTGAGGAATGGGACACGTCGTGGTTTGAGGCTGTTGCAGGAGGCGAGTACGAATTGTTTTTCAACGCTGACGGTTCGGGGTTGTTGAAACTGAACAATAGTCCAGCTTTTATCAAGGAGTTTTCGTGCAAATACGAGTATAATTCAGACAATCAACTGCTTACGGTGGAGAGTAGTGCGTGGCTCTATGCACTATATGGCTCGCTTTTTATGGACGAGAACCAAGCCACTTTTAAGATTGAAAGTCTTACCGATTCCAACTTAGTGGCTTCGTGGACGAATTATCTCGCCGAGCCACAACCTTTTTTTGAAAGATTTTTTATTAAACGTATTGATTAACAATAAATTATAGAAAAAAATGAAAAAGATTGCATTAATGACATTTTGCGCAATGGCTGCAGTGCTGTTCGCTTCATGTGGTTCATCCACTAAAGATTACAGGGTTTTCATCGGCACATGGGGTGTGGAGAGAATTGAGTATTACAACATCGACTATGCGGGCAATCCCATAGCGGGCTCCATGGTGACATGGGACATTACCCCAGGTGACCCTGATTTTGGTATCGACCTTGTTTTCAGGGCAGACAAGACGGGCGAGTTGCGCGACCGTAGCAAAGACACGATTTGGACGGATTGGAATTCGGAAACGCAAGACTACGAAACAATGATTGTCGCCCCCGACACCACCATCGTATCGCCATTCGAGTATTCGTATGACCAAAGTGAGTCAACGCTCTACATGGATGTGGACTATGTAATTGATGGTGTTTTGGTTCAAAAGTTGTTCAAGATGAAAATCTCTAACATGACGGCCAAATCCTTCATCTACGAGAATGAGTATGAGAACAATTACGTGGAGCGTTCCTACCTGAAACGCCTCTCCGATACCCCAAGCAAGGGCATCCGCAGAAGCATGAACCAAAAGCGGCCTTACATGCCGGGCTCTTTCCTGAGCGGGAAATGAACCACGAACCCACAATGACAAAAAAACATAGGGCTGCCGCAGCAATGCGACAGCCCTAACTGTTAACTGAAAACTGCTAACTCCAAACTTACTTGAAAGCATTCTCGCTCAGCCCCTTGCCACTCAAGGCCAAATCCTTCATGTAGCTGGGCACTTCCTTGCCGAGGTACTTGTCCACATACAGTTTGGCGAGATACTGGCCGAGCATGAAGCCGTGGCCGCGCAAGCCGGTGAGCATACCGACCTCCGGGTCAACGATGTAACGCGGCTCCATGTAGTAGCCGGCCCACACCGCATGGAAGCCCACGGAAGCCAGGTTTGGAATCCAGTCGGCGAAGACTTCGCTACAGATCTCCAAGAACTCCTTGCTGTTGTACTTCAGGTTCTGACGGGCCTCGAAGGCATCGCAGTCGGGTGAGGCACAGCCGATGACCTGTCCTGTGTGCAGGAACTGCTGTCCGTAGACGGCGCTGAAGCCCTTGTAGTGACGGCGGTCGATGATCATGTCGAGCGAGTCGCCATTGGCACCCAAGTTGGGCAGACGACGTGTGATGAAGGCCTGGTGCTTCACCGGATACAATTGGGTGTCGATGCCCAACATGTCCGTAAACTTCTCTGCACCCCAGCCCATGCTGTTGACGAAGTGGTCGCAGGTAAACTCCACATATTGCTTGTCGTGGGTGCGGACGAGGGCGACATACTTGTCGTCCTTCTTCTGCACGAAAACCAGCTCGCAGTCTTCCATTAGCGTGCCACCTTTCTCGATGGCGATACCGCGGATGTAGTCGATGGTGCGGCCGGGCGTGGCCTGCCAGCAGTTCTTGGAAATCAAAGCGTGGCTGTAGACGTTGCTGTCCATGTTCCACAACGGTGAAATTTCCTTGCGGAAGTCCTTCTTTTCGATCATATAGGCATCGCTCCAGGCGCGCGAGGCGTCGAGGGCTTTGTAGGTGGCATCGTCGTGGACGAGGTTCACATAACGCGTCAGCTTGAAGTCGATGTTGTGAACTTTCTGGATCTCCTTGAAGATTTCAAGGTTGTGGTTGGCGATATCTGCGATGTCGGGGTTCGAGAAGGCTGGACGTCCGCCCGCGATGCAGCGCCATGAAGAACCGCGGTCGTAGTTGACGAGCACGGGTTTCTTGCCCGCCTCGGCGAAGTAACGGAAAGCACCACTACCTGCAATGCCACCGCCGGCGATGAGCACCTCGACGCGTTCTTTCTTCACGTCGTTGCCCGTTTGGAAGACGAAGGTCTCATGTGCCTTCGGATTGTAGACATCCCCCAAGGTAACTTGGTTGGCCAGAGGTGCACGTGGCGATGACTCGCCCACGACCTCGATGCCATAGCCGCGCAGGATTTGCTTGGCACGCGACACGCAACGCTTACCACGGCACGGCCCCATGCCCATGCGGGTGATGTGCTTCAGCTCGTCCACCGAGATGAATTTGCGGTTGCCAACAGCCTTGAGGATGGTCTTCATGTCCACATCTTCGCAGTGGCAGACGTAGGCGTCTTCGGTCAACACGGGTTCGGTGTTGGGCTTAAAATCGATGGGTTTCGGGTATCTCTCTTTCAGGATAAAGCCACGGGCAGCGACCAGTTGTTCGCCTTGGATGTCGGTGGCCTTTACGCGCACCACATGGGTCTTGTTGTCCTTGCGGAGCACCTTCTCAATCACGCCCTCGCCGACCTTCTTGCCGTTGTTGTCGATGAGGAAGACCTCCTTGCTTTCTTCCACGTCATATTCGACGGGCAGGAAGAGCACGTTCTTGTTGAGGTCGTAGCCGAAGATGGCCAAGCCTGGGCAGTGGTTGACGCACTGCATACAGCCAATGCATTTGGCATAATCCACCATAGGAACGGTGTTGGTCGAAGCTTTGGTGATAGCACCTTGCGGGCAGCTGAACGAGCAGGGGTTGCAGGCGAAGCCATAGAGGCAGTCGAGTTGCACAAAGGGTTTGGCAAACATACGTTCCTTGTCGGGTAGGTTGGGATGTTCCAAGATGCGCACGGGACGCTGTTGCGAGTCGATATACTGTCTCGAAATCTCAAGATACTCGTCATAGTTGTAACGCACGCCGAGGTTCTGGGCCACCTCGAAGGCGGCCTGTTTGCCACGCAGCACAGCGCTGGTGCCTTCACCGATGCGGACGGCATCACCGCAACCGTAGGTGTAGAGACCGAAGACCTGCTTGCCCTTGGTGAGGATCTGGTCGTCGGGGACGAGGCCGGTGCAGATGTTGATGATGTCGATGTCATCAATGATCTTCTCGGTGCCTGGGATGGGCTTGAAGTTCTTGCATTCGGCGATAACGGCACCCACGACACCCGTGTGGTCCTTATTTGGGATGGCCTTCAGCAGCACGTGCGAGGTCATAATCGGGATGCCCAAGCGGCGCACACGATTGGCCTGCACGGGGAAGCCACCCTCGTGATCCATGCCCTCGATGATGGCCTTGATGGTCGCGCCAGCCTGCATACCTTGGTAGGAGGTCAGGTAGCCGATGTTACCCGCGCCCACGGTGAGGACTTTCTTGCCTAACAGCGTGTGCTCTTGGTTCATCATCTTTTGGAACACAGCGGCGGTGTAAACGCCTGGCACGTCGTCGTTCTCGAAGGTCGGCATGAAAGGCACAGCACCCGTGGCCACTACGAGATGTTCAGCATCCACATAGCTGATTTCTTGTGTGACGACGTTCTTCAGGGCGACGCGTTTGCCTTCAAGGAGGTCCCAAACGGTGTTGTTCAAAAGGATGCCATCGTGGTTGTCGCCAGCCAGCGTCTTGGCGATGTCGAAGCCACGCATGCCGCCGAATTTCTTCTCCTTCTCGAAAAAGAAGAACTGGTGGGTTTGCATGTTGAACTGTCCGCCAATGCTGGCGTTGTTGTCGATAACCATATTCGGGATGCCAAGTTCGATGAGTTTCTCGCGACAAGCCAGACCGGCAGGACCTGCGCCGATGATGGCGACGGTGGTCTTGTAAATCTTTACCTCGCGTTGAGGGTTCTCAGAAGGCTCGGGCTGGTAGCCCTTGGGAATCTCGCGAACTTCTTTCACGCCGTCGACTTTGGTAATGCAGATACGACGGATTTTGCCATCGACCAGCATCTCGCAGGCGCCGCACTTGCCGATGCCGCATTCGAGGCTCCGGTTGCGACCCGCGATGCTGTGGCTGTGAATAGGATAGCCAGCTTGGTGAAGGGCGGCGGCGATGGTCTTGCCCCGCTGACCGCGCACGGTCTTGCCTTCATATTGGAATTCCACAAGGTCTTCCTGCGGGATGTCCAAAATAGGGTGTTTTTCGATTTTGTACATATTAGCAATGATTTTTGAGTCGTGAAAAGCGACCGCAAATTTAGGAAAAACAAAAAATGCTACACCCGTTTTATGTAAAAACAAGAAAAAAATCCTATTTTTGCGCCAAAATCAAACTTTATAACCATGAATAACAAGAAACTCTATCGTTCGTTGGCCGACAAAAAGCTCTGCGGTGTGTGTGGCGGTATCGCCGAATATTTTGAACTGGATCCGACAATTATCAGATTGTTGTGGGTTGTGATGACACTTTTCACAGCAGCTTTCCCTGGCGTATTAGCCTACATCATCTGCGCCTTGATTGTGCCGCAACAGAACCAATTGCCGTAATAGAGGAGGAACCAATACTTCCAGCGTTGCAATGAGTCATTGAAATTCAATGGATTGCAACGCTGGAAATATGGTCTGCTTATTTCACTTGGAACCGTACGCCAACATAACCCCGGATGCCACTCAACGGTCCCCACACCATCGAGGCGTCAAAGTCTTCGCTGGTCGGGTCGTCGGCTGAGATGATGGGGTATTTTTGGGTGTAGTTGGTCAGGTTTTCGCCGCCGATATAGATTTCCCAATACTTTCCTAAACTCTTGGTAATCTGCGCGTTCATGATGACATAGAACGGCGAGCGACCGATATTTTGGCCGTTTTCCACAGCAGAGACGTTTCCGCTCAAGTCGGGGACGCGGCTGTCGCCGTTGAATTGCGTCGTGAAGTCGAATTGCCAGGTACCAGGCGCGTATGACATCGTCACCAAACCTTTGTAGCGGTTGACGAAAGGCTTCTCGCGCAACGTACTGTCGATGGTCATCTTTACGTCGTTGTAGCGGAAGGCCAAGGTCAAGTCGAAGTCCCTGAAAATCTCGCAGTTGGCCTCGATTTGGGCACTATTGGAGTAGGATTTTCCATTGAGGTTGTAGATGTTGATTTCATGCGCATCGGCATCGCGGTCGAGGACGATTTGGTTGACGAAATCGGTGCGATAAAAGTCGGCCTGAATGACGATTTCGCGCCAACCAATATCGATACCCTTGGTCAGGTTGATACCGTAGTTCCAAGCCTCTTCCATCTTGGGAGTGTCCAAAAAGCGGATGATTCTTGACGAGGCAAACATGGTGGAGTTTTCGGCCAGCACATTAGGTGAACGGTAACCTTTTCCTGCCGAAGCCCTGAGAGTTAACTCATTATGGGTCTTGAAGCGCACATGCAGGCGGGGCGTGTAGAGCATCTTTTGGTAATAGGTGTTATAGTCGGCGCGGAAGCCTGCTATCACACTCCAATGGTGCTCATCGGTGAAGGTGTATTCAGCAAAAACGCCTGGGACTTGTTCAACACGTTGCCAAATGCTGTCATTCAGCAGGTCATCATGTTTGAATAAATGTTCGTCATACTTGTCGTAGGTGTAACTGGCCCCAATAGAGTAGTTGTGATGGTCGTTGACGATGTAGGAATCAAACAGCAAGTTGCCGTAGTAGGAGAGTTGGTTGGCATCGTAGTCGGTGGGGCCGTAATATGAATTCACCTTGTGGTAAGTCACCTGATGTTGTGTTCCGAGGCTGGTGTTTTCGCGGTCGAAGTGGTAGCCACCCTTGGCGAAGGCCTCATAGCGTTCCGTGTTGATGTTGATGCCGTACAAACCGCCATCGAAACGATGTTTCGGGTCGAAATCCATTTGTCCGCCGAGACGGGTTTCTTTCAAAGCCTTGAGGCCCACTTTGCAGCCAAACTTCCCGACATGGGGATGGCTATAACGCAGAAAAACATTGTATTGCGTAGTCATGGGGTCGTCCAAGAAGGTGTCACCGTTGGCATCCATTTTCATAAAATTGTGGCTCACGTGACCGAAAAGCATGATGCCATCTTTTTTCCCCACCTTTACGCGACCGTTGAAGTTGAAGTCTGTCATCAGCATGGAGTTCGCGTAGAGGTTGAAGAATACCTTCTCGCTTTTGTCGGGCAAGGGTTCCTTGTAATCCACGTTGATTTGTCCCGTGATAGCTTCGTAACCATTTCTGACAGAGGAAGTTCCTTTCGATACTTGAATACCGTTCATCCAAGTGCCGGGCACATAGTTCAGGCCGAAAGTTGAGGCCAAACCACGGAAATTGGGAATCATTTCTGTCATCATTTGGGTATAGATGCCGCTCAGACCGAGCAGTTGGATTTGTTTGGCACCTGTCACGGCATCGCTGTAGGCCACATCCACTGAAGCGTTGTTCTCGAAACTACCCGCAAGGGTGCAACAAGCGGCGCGTTTCAGGCTCTCCGAAGTAATTTCTTGCACGGCTATCGGCTTGATGGAGTTGATGTAAGAAGCCTTTTCGCGGGCTTTGATTTCCACCTCGTTCAACATGTGGGCGGTGTTGAAAACATGGTCGTAATGAGCGGGTTCCACCATGTGGTGAACGGTGTCGTTCTCGTAGCTGACGCAGCTGAACACGAGGCAGCCGATGCGCTCATGCAGCGGGATTTTGTAGTGTCCGTTGGCATCGGTCACGGTGCCTTCGTTGACAATTTTCCAATACACGTTCACGCCCGGCAGCGGGGTTCGCACACCGTTGTTTTCTTCGTAAACGGTGCCTTCGATGAAGCCTTGGGCAAACGCGCTTGTGGCGAAGGCCATTAATAATAGGGTGATTAGGGTTATTTTGTTGGTTTTCATCGGATTTGAGATTTAAAGATTTGAAAATTTAAAGATTTAAAAATTCATGCAGAAATAATGTTTTTGTCACGCAGAAAACGCTGAACGCGCTGAAATGTTTGACATTCAACGGAGTCAAAGACTTGTCGGACGCAAACTTGGAATCGCATCGCGATTCACATAATTCTGCGATTTCTGCGTGAGAAAAAGTCACATGTTGTCCCCAAGTCTAACTCAGAAAACCAATGGATTAAGCCGCAAAGCCGAGAAAAACACTAGCCTGTCTCTTGCGGAAAGAAAAGGTGGTATTTTTCGAGCCGTGAAAAGCTGGAAAGCCTGTTTTGCCTTCGGCATCAGTTCTTGAAGGTCGAAATGGGCAAAGACAAAAGGCTGAAAATGAATGTCTGAGTGTTTTTCAGGTGAAAAAACGTAATTGTCGGTGAACTGGATTTTGCTCTCGAAGTCCTCACAGCAGCATTTGGCATTGAACTGGATTTCATGCAACTGCGAAAAATGAGCCTCGTGTTCGTGTTCATGCTCAAGGCAATGCAGACATGATCCCGCCGCCTCGCCGAAACTCCCCGACAGATGATGATCTGCCGTGCAATAGTGGAACTTCACGTCCCAACCCATTGAGACGAAAAGCACCGCGAAAGCCATCAAAAAAGAGCCGAGTTGCAATAAGCGTTTTTTCATGGCGCAAAATTAGGGAATTTCTGTATCTTCGCAGCGTTTTTGGAAACAAATCTTACAAAAATCGAGAATAAATGGCAGACGGATATTTGGAAAAACGTTATGAAGAAGTCTTTGGCAAAAGTGCCAAGAAGACCGTAGTAAAACATACTTCGATTGAAACGATAATGGAGAAAAACCGCAGTTATCGCGGCTATGACCAAAGCTTCGTGGTGAAACGCGACATGTTGGAGCGCATTGTGGCGGTGAACACCAAAATCGCCTCCGCGAAGAACCAACAAGTACTTCGTTTTAAATTAGTTACCCAGGAAACTGGTGCCGACATCATCGTGCATAATATGAAACTCGGCGGCCTCTTGCCTGAGTTGCACCTGCCTTTCGCTGGCACCGAACCAGGAGCCTTCATCATCATTTGCAGCACAATTCCCGAAAACAAGTTTGTGGACATCGACCTAGGCATTGCGGCGCAGAGCATGTTACTGAAAGCCACCGAAATGGGCTTGAACGGCATCATGATTGGTGCCTTCAACAAGGCAAAAATTACCGAAACGTTTCATTTGCCTTATGAACCGCTACTGATTTTAGCCATCGGCAAAGGCAACGAAAAAATCAAGTTGCAACCCGTGGACGCAGGCGAGAAACTGGCCTATTATCGCGATGAAAACGGTGTGCAGTTCGTGCCGAAGATTCGATGGGAGCAGTTGGTTTTGGAATGATTATTTTACAAAAAAAAGGTCGCCCTTTCGAGCGACCTTTTACGTTGATTTTCAGTGTTTTGTTATCTTACAACAAGTTTGCGATGGCAAGTCCCCTTGCCCTTGAGAGTGATTCTCAGCGTGTAAACACCTGAAACCTCGGGAGCCTTGATGCTAGACGGTAGCTTCGTAGAAGTCTCAACCGAAAGCACCGCGCCAAGGGCATTGACGATTTCAACCTGTACCTCGCCGCTGGTGTCTTCTGTCATGCCAAGGCTTACATTGGCTCCTCTCGACACTGGGTTCGGGAAGACTTGCAGGCTGTTGGCCCATTCGTCTACGCCCGTTGCGCCACGGAAATTGACAATGTAAGGCTCATCAACAGCACCCACAGTGGCATCGGTAGTGTACGTTAAGGCGTTGTCCGTGTCGAAAGTTGTCATGCCAGTTTCTGTGTCGTAGAGGCCGAAGCTCAATTCAGCGGCCTCGTTACCGGAAATGAGCAGGAAGGCCACATAGCGGTTCAACGGAGCCACGTACATCAGACGCACGCTGCCGCGGCACTCGCCGTTGGCAAAGGCAGCCAGCTCGTAGCTGTCGCTTTGGAGTTCGTTGTCATCAAGTTCCACCACAGCCGTCACCGTCATGTTGTCGGGATAGGCGTGCAGGTCGGGTACCCAGTGGTTATTCTCCGGGGTGACGTTCTCCACGAGAGTTCCTCCCTTCGAGCTTGTGGGATAGACCAGCGTCTGGCTTCCGCTGCCGTTCGACTTATACAGCAGACCCATGCCCGGCTCTATTGTCGACAGGGTGCCCATCCAGCCCATGCCTTCGTAGTAGTTGGCGTAGCCGTTCTGGGCTTTCACTTGGTCGCCGTTGGTAGGTGTGATGTTTGAAAACGCCGTAGCAACGCTCATGGACGAGTTGACCGGATAGCCGATCCAGTTCCAGCCTGGGCCAATGGCGATGGGGTGAGCTGTCGGTGTAGTTTCAGTGCCAACCATTTCCACCACACAAGCCGCAGAAGTCTTGATTTTGTAGGACGACTCGTTGTTGATGCTTGAGAGCATTCCCATCCAGCCCATGCCTTCATAATAGTTCACATACTGCTGCTGTGACTTGATTTGGATGCCATTGTTGCCCAGGCTTTCCTCAAGTTGGGCAAGGCCGTCAATGCCTTCTTGCTCAATGTAGGTGGAATACCAGTTCCAGCCCGAAGTGAAATTGCTTGTCTGAGTGACATTAATCGGTTCGAAGTTGGCCACATAAGTGGCATTTTCTGTTACTGTAAAGCTGTAAGTGGCATCGGTGGAGACTTGCGTTCCGTTTTTCGTCCAGTTGACGAAGGTGTAGTTTTCGTTGGGTATCGCCGTGAGAGTGCATTCTGTGCTTGCTTCGTAGGTTCCACCTCCTGAAACTGTACCGCCTTCTGTTGGATTAGAAGCAACTTGAATTAGATAGGATGGAGTTATATATGTAAAAGTGGTCTTTGGAAGGAAATCGTCTGTACTTGCACCTATTAAACCAACCGCGCTCATTGAAATACTTTCAAGACTTTCATCATTCCAAGCAATGATAGACGTACCAACACCCGACTGCCCATAGTAATAACACCATCCTACTCTTGAGCCAGGCACGCAATTGTATACTCCAATAAGCAAATTGCCTCCATGATATTCAAATGGTGTTGTAAACTCTATCTGTAGAAGTCCTTGGGATGAAAGGAAAAGGCTGCCCTCATACACGATGGTGGCATCTTCATACCCTTGGAACTCTGCGACCGTTGTGAAATCCACTTCTTTCATAAAGACCTTGAAACTGGCAGCACCAAAAGAAACATTAGATTTTGTATTATAGCATGTCATGGATGTAATCATGTTGCCGTTCATTGCAGCAAGGTCGGAGGCTGGCATCACATATTCACATTTTGTGTACCATAGAGTACACCAACCTACAATTGGCACTCCCTCGTCTGTTGCAGTACCATCATAAACGGTCAATGTACCAGTGCTTTCGTAAACAAAATTTGCAATCAAGTTTCTGTCGCCTGTGACGGCAAATGAATACTCAGCATCATTGGATACCACCTCGCCGTTCTCGGTCCAATTTTGGAAGATGAAGCCTTCGTTGGGCGTGGCCGTGAGAGTGCATTCTGTGCTTGCTTCGTAGGTTCCACCTCCTGAAACTGTACCGCCTTCTGTTGGATTAGAAGCAACTTGAATTAGATAGGATGGAGTTATATATGTAAAAGTGGTCTTTGGAAGGAAATCGTCTGTACTTGCACCTATTAAACCAACCGCGCTCATTGAAATACTTTCAAGACTTTCATCATTCCAAGCAATGATAGACGTACCAACACCCGACTGCCCATAGTAATAACACCATCCTACTCTTGAGCCAGGCACGCAATTGTATACTCCAATAAGCAAATTGCCTCCATGATATTCAAATGGTGTTGTAAACTCTATCTGTAGAAGTCCTTGGGATGAAAGGAAAAGGCTGCCCTCATACACGATGGTGGCATCTTCATACCCTTGGAACTCTGCGACCGTTGTGAAATCCACTTCTTTCATAAAGACCTTGAAACTGGCAGCACCAAAAGAAACATTAGATTTTGTATTATAGCATGTCATGGATGTAATCATGTTGCCGTTCATTGCAGCAAGGTCGGAGGCTGGCATCACATATTCACATTTTGTGTACCATAGAGTACACCAACCTACAATTGGCACTCCCTCGTCTGTTGCAGTACCATCATAAACGGTCAATGTACCAGTGTTTTCGTAAACAAAATTTGCAATCAGGTTTCTGTCGCCATTCACCGTGAAGGTATAAGCAGCATCGGTTGAGACTACATTGCCGTTCTCGGTCCAATTTTGGAAGATGTAGCCTTCGTTGGCCGTGGCCGTCAAAGTGCAAGTATTACCTCCCACAAAGGTTCCTGTGCCACTCACCGTGCCGCTGCCCTCGGGGCTAATCTCTGCCGTGATTTCACCATCGTCATAGGTGAGATTTCCCCAATATACCAATGTATAATTTGCATTTTGTTGCTTAGAGGTACAATGGACATCAACAGGGAACTCTATAATCCAGCCAATGTTTGAATATGTAATTGTAACACCTTGTAATTCAGAGAAAGTAAACGTTTCTCCTATGGTAGTATTGGTCAGGGCTGTTGATACATCCACACTAATATAGCTCGAACCACCATTGGGATAGTAAAGAAAACCATCGTAAGCACTATGTGGTGAATAATTCCAGAGCATCGTACCGCTTGCGTTTTCAAAACCATAAAAGATATACTGATTAGTCCCACCAGAAAAACCCGTTACGACAAGGCATTGATAATAATTGTCACCCGAAGGAGCTGTTGTACTTGAAGTCATTTGGGTAAAGTCATCCAACGACAGATTGGCATAATCTGTCGCCCAAGCTGTTCCGAAGCCCATGAAGAAGGCAATTAATAGCGCCAGAATACGCTTGTTGTTTTGTAGATGTTTGTTCATAGTTGTGAGGTTTTAGATGTATTAAATTTGTTCGTTGTTATATTCGTTTTTGTTTGGTTAGATTCTTGGGTTGTTTATTCGGAGCAAAAGTAAGAATTTTTGGGAAGGCAAGGCAAGTTTGGCGAAAATTTGTAATTTTGCAGGCGGAAAGATAAAAAAGCATTGACTATGACCACATTTGCATTGAACAATCTTTGGAGTTATTTGCAAGGGCTGATGCTTTCGCAAAGCGACCGCGAATGGTTAGTCGGCAAACTATCAGAACCTATAGAAGACACTCCTGCAACGGCAGTGGGAACTGAAACTGCCAGCCAGACATTGAAGGATTTGGTTATTCCCGACAAACTGCGTCGCAAGCATGGCTGCATTAAACTTACGGAAGAAGATATGCGTGACGAACACATCCAATACCTACTGAATCGATGAAGCGCGTTTTTTTTGACACGAATATCCTACTTGATTTCGGATTAGGTCGTAATGGAGCCGAAGACGCAGAAAAAATCCTCGCCCTTGGTTTGGCGGGAGTCATAGAAGTTTGTGCCTATTACCTTACGTATGCCAACATGGGATTCATCTTGAGACATCATCCAAAAGAGGAAATCTATGATTTGGTTGCTCAAATGCGTGAGGATGTGCTAGTGCTTTCCACAGATGCTGCCCAACTTGACAAAGGACTGGCTCTTTTTGCCAATGACTTTGAAGATGCCTTGCAATATCAATGCGCTAAAGCCAATGGCTGCGATATTATCATCACCAACAATGGCAAGGACTATGCTGAATTTTGTGACCTTCCTTTTATGACCGCCAAAGAGTTCCTAAACAGCTTGTAATAGTATTATTCATTCACCGATACAGAGACAATTAAGCTAACGCTATTGTTCTAACAGCTATCCAATGTTGCGCTTCTGCGCTGTTGTCATATTTGTTTTGTTTGGTTAGACTTTGAGGTGGTTTGTTGGGGGCAAATTTAGGAAAAAACTGATTAAACAGTTAGCTTTTTGTGGTTTTTCTGTCAGTTTTCCATCCAAAAACACCAATGAATCGAGAAAAGAATTATCTTTGCAATGTAATGCATATTACCGTAACTGCTGTTACGTTATATTTTTATAATTTATAAAATATTGAAATATGGAATTTTACAATAGAGAAAAAGAGCTTAAATCTTTGAAAGAGATAAAAAAAATGTCAGAAAATGGAGGGCAAATGACCGTGCTGACGGGGCGGCGACGCATTGGAAAGACGGCGTTGCTGATGAAAAGCTGTTCGGGGCAACCCACCTTGTATTTTTTTGTGACGCGCAAAGCGGAAGCCTTGCTTTGCAACGAGTTTGCTGACGAAATCAGGAGACAGCTTGGTGAGGCTTGCGGCAATTTCACTTCATTCGGCAAGATGTTTGAATACCTGATGCTACTTTCCAAACGTTTGTCTTTCAATCTCGTTATCGATGAGTTTCAGGAGTTTGACCGCGTCAATGCAGCGGTTTTTGGCGAGATGCAGCATTATTGGGACCTCCATAAGAACGAAAGCCGAATGAACCTGCTCATCAGCGGCTCGGTATACTCGCTCATGCACAAAATCTTTGAAGACCGCAAGGAGCCTCTGTTCAGCCGTGCAGGGCGCATCATCCACCTGAAACCTTTTGGAACGGCGACGCTGAAACAAATTCTTGCCGACCATCAGCCTGGTTACACCCATGAGGATTTGCTTGCGCTCTATACCTTTACTGGTGGCGTCGCTTGGTATGTGGAGCTTTTTGTCAAATACAACGCACTGACATTCACGAAAATGTTGAATCTGATTACCCGCGACGATGCTCCTTTCCTCAATGAAGGGAAGAACCTCCTCGTGGAAGAATTCGGCAAGGACTACACCATATATTTCTCCATCCTCGAATGTGTGGCACGTGGCCTGGCCTCTAGGAGTGAGATTGAGGCTTATCTTGGCGGAAAGGATGTCGGCGGCTACCTCGCCCGATTGGAGAACGACTTCTTCATTTTGGTACAGAAACGCCCCATTTATGCCAAGCCTTCTTCGCGTCAGATGCGGTATTTTATTACGGACAATTTCTTGTCGTTTTGGTTTTGTTTTGTCTATAAGTATCAGAGTTTCATTGCGTCAGGGAATGTCGAGCAGTTGAAGGAAATCATTCGACGCGATTATTCCACCTTCTCAGGACTGATGCTTGAACGCTATTTCCGCGACCGTTTCATAGAGGAAGGTACCTATACTCGCATCGGAGGCTATTGGAATCGCAAAGGCGAGGATGAAATTGACATTGTGGCGGCCAACGAGTTGGATCGTCGCATTGATTTCGTTGAAATCAAGCGCACTGCTGACCGTATCAATTTGGGTGAATTGGAGGAGAAAGCGCAGCATTTCCTTTCGGTCACCAACGAAGTGCGTGGATTCGAAGTCGTCTGTAAAGGGCTTTCCATGGAGGATATGTAAAAAGTTCGGGCACCGAGTCAATCAACCCAGTGCCCGATGGTCATTTTGCGAGTTTTGTGTGAAATACAACTCAATACATCGCTGTCATCTTAATCCACTCCCGCCCTTGGGCGCACATGTCCTCGACCTCCTCGACGGTCTTGGGAATCGGTCTGCCAAGGATGCGGCAGCCGTCTTCAGTGATGAGCAGGTCGTCTTCGATTCGGATGCCACCAAAGTCCTTGTAGGTCTCCAACTTGTCGTAGTTGATGAAGTCCTTGAACTTGCCTTCGGCTTTCCACATATCGATAAGGGTTGGGATGAAGTAGATGCCTGGCTCGTCGGTGACCACGAAGCCTGGTTTCAGGGTCTTGCCGCAGCGTAAACCGCTGAATCCCAACTTGGTGGAGCGCGGCGTGATGTCATCGTAACCCACGTAGGTCTCGCCAAGGCCTTCCATGTCGTGTACGTCCATGCCGAGCATGTGTCCAAGGCCGTGAGGCATGAAGAGCCAGTGGGCACCGTTCATCAAAGCTTCTTCAGTGTCGCCTTTCATCAGTCCGACGCCTTTAAGACCTTCAATCAAGGTGCGGCAGGCCAAAGTGTGCATCACCATGTAAGGCATGTAGGGGCGCGTTTGTTCGGCCACGGCTTGGTTGGCAGCGAGCACGATTTCATAAATCTCGCGCTGGCGGGTGTTGAACTTGCCTCCTACAGGTGTGGTGCGGGTGAAGTCAGAGGCATAGTAGTTCTCCGTTTCGGCACCGCAGTCGCAGACCATCATTCGGCCTTCTTTCAGCACATTGTGGTGACCGTGGTTGTGCAAAGTCTGGCCGTCCACGCTCAAAATGACAGGGAACGACACGGGGCCGCCACCCGACAATGAGAGGCCTTCCACCACACCGGCAATCTCTTGCTCGACCATGCCAGGCTTGCACATCTTCATGGCAGTGGTGTGCATGTAGTAGGCAGTGTTGGCGGCGCGTTCCATCTCGGTGATTTCGAGTTCGCTTTTCACCTCACGCATGGCGATGACAGCCTTGATGAGTTCGAGGCTGACATATTCCTGCACCTTATTAATACTGCAATTCAGCCATTCGGAGCATTGGATTTTCGTGTCGGCGCGATAGGTCGGCAGGATATGGATTTGGCGGCCTTTGGCGATGGCTTGTTGGATGTATTCGCTAAATTTGTTGAAGTCGCGGCAGTCGGTAATGCCGATGCAGTCGCCTTGTTTCTTCAGCGAGGGCAGCGGACCGCACCAAATCACGTCGTCGATGGTGACCTCCACGCCGAAGAGGATTTCTTCGCCCGTCTCAAAGTCGATGACACCGACCAAGTCGGGGTGGTTGAGGCCAAAATAATAGGAGAAATTGCTGTCCTGACGATAGATGTAGGTGTTGTCAGGGTAGTTGAAGGGCGCTTCGTTGTTGGCCGGGAAGAAGGCGATGCCCTTCTGAATCATCTTTTTCAATGTGGCGCGACGGCCACTGTAAACGTCTTTTTTGAACATATTGCTTTGATTTTTAATTTGATTCGTGTTTTTGGGCGGACACACAGGTCCGCCCCTACGGGGCAAAAATACTCATTTTTTCATTGCCACCTCAATCTCTTCGATTTCTGTGGGCAACCCTTCAAACAAATTAATCGGTTCGCCCTCGGTAATCAAAAGGTCGTTTTCGATGCGGATGCCAATGCCTTCCTCGCGGATGTAAATACCTGGTTCGCAAGTGAGTATCATTCCAGGTTCAAAAGGCTTGAACTTGTCGATGCTGTCGTGGACGTCCAAACCGATATGGTGCGACATGCCATGCATGAGGTATTTGCGCTCCAAGGGTTTGTCAGGGTTTTGGTTTTTCACGTCTTCAGCAGTGAAAAGTCCAAGCTTAATCATCTCTTGTTCCATCAGTCGATGAGTAGTTTCGTTGATCTCGTTGATGGTGCCGCCTGGACGATAAAGTTTCGTGATTTCCTTCATCACACGGAGCACGGCGTTGTAGCAGTCCTTTTGCCTTTCGGTGAATGTACCATTGATAGGTATGGTTCGGCTGAGGTCTGAAGAGTAGTTTTTCAACTCGCAGCCGATGTCGAAAAGGAGTAAGTCACCGTCATTTAATAGGCTTTGGTTCTTGGAATAATGCAAACAGCAACCGTTTTTGCCTCCTGCGATGATGGGAGCGTAGGCATGACCCGTGGCATTGTTCTGCTTAAAAATGTATTCGATTTCAGCCTGCACCTCATATTCATACATGCCAGGTTTCACGGTTTCCAAACAACGACGGAAAGCTTTTGCGGTGATGTTGCAGGCTTGTTGCGTAATGGCGATTTCGTCCTCCGACTTCACCATACGCAAGGCATTGAGAATCGGAGCAGTACGGCCATAGTTGTGCATGGGGTACTTCGCCTTGACTTGCTGCACGAAACGCTTCTGAATGGTTTCGACGGCACACTCGTATTTCGGGTATTCATAACTGTTCAGGAAAATCGTGTCGCCATAGCCCGAAAAGACGATATCGTTCAAGGTCATCCAGAAGGTGTCGCTGCTCTTGACGGTTTTGACACCCGAAAGTTCGGTGGCTTGAGCGTTGTCGAGCATCTCGCCTTGCCAAGTGGCCTTCACCTCGTCGTAAGGCTCGATGAAAAGCACTTCGCGCATGGTTTCATCGGGATAATCGGGTGCAATGAGCAGGTAGGCATTCTCCTCGTTGATGCCTGTAAGATAAAAGAAATCAGACTGTTGTCGGAAGGGATAGAACTCGTCGCCGTTGCGCGGCATGGCATCGTTGGCAGTAAAAACGGCCACAGACTTGGGCGGCAATTGTGCGGCAAAATTGGCCCTGTTTCTGACGAAAAGGCTATTGGGGATTTGTGAGTTCATAGTGCTGCTGGTTTGATTGCACAAAAATACGAAAACGCAGATTACAAGCACTGAAATTTCCTATCTTTGCATCAAAATTTCTTCAATCCCTATGAAAAACAAACCTTTGTTTTCTTCTATCACAGGCAAGGTCATCATGGCCGTATCGGGGGCGGGGTTCGTGCTGTTCCTGCTGTTTCACGGCGCGATGAACTTCGTCTCCATCCTCTCCCCAAAAGGCTACAATGCCATCTGCGACTTTTTGGGTGCCAATTGGTATGCTGTAGTCGGGTCGATAGGTTTGGCCGCATTGATGGGCATTCATATCCTTTGTGGCATCATTCTGACAATCGAAAACCTGTTGGCGCGAGGTAGGGTGCGCTACAAGCGCAAGGAACGCCCGAAAGGGGTGGAATGGTCGTCGCAAAACATGCTCGTTTTGGGTTTGTTCATTCTGTTTGGTTTGGTCATGCATTTGTACGACTTTTGGTACAAAATGCAGTTTGCCGAAATCATGGGTCGCGAACCGGTCAACGGTATGGAGCAAATCCGCTTCATCTTCTCGAATAGTTATTTCAGTATCATGTACTTGCTTTGGCTCGTCGTGATTTGGTTTCACCTCTCACACGGCCTATGGAGCATGTTCCAATCAATGGGAGCCAACAACGAGCGCTGGCTGCGACGTGGGCAGGTTATTGCATACATCGTCGCTACATTCATCGTCCTGTTGTTCGCCTCTGTGGTCGTATATTATTGGTTGATATATCCTCATATTTGATTATGGAAAACAACATGCAATCCCATATTCCTTCAGGCCCATTGGCTGACAAGTGGATCAACTATAAGGACACGCAACGCCTCATCAATCCGGCCAACAAACGCCGCCTCGACGTGATCGTCGTAGGCACGGGTTTGGCAGGGGCTTCGGCGGCGGCCACGCTTGGCGAGCAGGGCTACAACGTGAAGGTGTTCTGCATCCAAGACAGCCCGCGACGGGCGCATAGCATCGCTGCTCAAGGCGGCATCAATGCGGCCAAAAACTACCAAAACGACGGCGACAGCGTACGACGGCTATTCGAGGACACCATCAAGGGTGGTGATTATCGTGCCCGCGAAGCCAACGTCTATCGCCTCGCGGAAATCAGCAACAACATCATTGACCAATGCGTGGCGCAGGGGGTGCCTTTCGCCCGCGACTATGCTGGCATGTTGGCCAACCGTAGCTTCGGTGGCGCACAGGTGTCGCGCACGTTCTATGCTAAAGGACAAACGGGACAACAACTGTTGTTGGGTGCCTATGGTGCCTTGAGTAAGGAAATCAATCGTGGCACGGTGAAGCTTTTCACGCGCCGCGAAATGCTTGATTTGGTGTTGGTTGAAGGTCGGGCGAGGGGCATCATTGTCCGAAATCTGGAAACTGGAGACATTGAGCGACATGCGGCTCATGCTGTGGTGTTGGCCACAGGTGGCTACGGCAACGTATTTTTCTTGAGTACCAATGCAATGGCATCTAATGGTTCGGCGGCGTGGCGGTGTTATAAAAAAGGCGCTTTTTTTGCTAATCCTTGCTTCACGCAGATTCACCCAACCTGCATTCCCGTTCACGGCGACTTCCAGTCGAAACTGACGTTGATGAGTGAGAGCCTGCGCAATGACGGACGCATCTGGGTGCCGAAAAGAAAAGAAGACGTGGAGCGCATCCGCAAAGGTGAGTTGCGACCCGTTGACATTCCCGAAGCCGACCGTGATTATTATCTTGAACGTCGTTATCCCGCTTTTGGCAACCTCGTTCCTCGTGATGTGGCTTCGCGTGCTGCCAAGGAACGTTGTGATGCGGGCTTTGGCGTGAACAACGCGGGGCTGGCGGTCTATCTTGATTTTGCTGAAGCCATCAACCGATTGGGAGCTAAGGTGGTGCAGGCACGTTACGGCAACCTTTTCGAAATGTACCAAAACATTGTGGCGGAGAACCCTTACGAGATTCCGATGATGATTTATCCTGCCGTGCATTACACGATGGGTGGCCTTTGGGTCGACTATGAGCTGCAATCCACCTTGCCAGGACTGTTTGTCTTGGGCGAGGCCAATTTCAGTGACCATGGCGCCAATCGCCTCGGTGCGTCTGCCTTGATGCAAGGCTTGGCCGACGGCTATTTCATCCTGCCTTACACTTTGCAGAACTACCTCTCCGACCAAATCCGTGAGCCACATATCAGTATTGAAAGTCCTGAATTTGAGGCGGCTGAACGTAAGGTGAGGGACGAAATCAATGTTTTGCTTGCCGTCAAGGGTAAGGAAACGGTCGATTCTTTCCATCGCCGTTTGGGTCGCATCATGTGGGAATATGTCGGCATGGCACGTGAGAAAGAAGGTCTGCTGAAAGCCATTGACCTGATTGGCGACTTGCGGAAAGAATTTCATCAAAACGTTCTCATTCCCAACATTCAAGGCGTCAATGTGGAATTGGAGAAAGCCCTTCGTGTGGCCGATTTCATGGAGTTGGGTGAGTTGATGGCCCGCGATGCCTTGCAACGCGAGGAGTCGTGCGGAGGTCATTTCCGCATCGAGCACCAGACCGCTGATGGTGAAGCTCTTCGCGATGACGTGCATTTCAATTTTGTTGCGGCTTACGAATGGAAAGGCATGAACGAAACACCCGAATTGCACAAGGAAATGCTTGATTTTGAGTTTGTTGAGGTGAAACAAAGAAACTACAAGTAAACTATGAACTTTACCCTAAAAATATGGCGACAGGCCAACCGAACAGCAAAAGGTCATTTTGTTGATTATCAGGTTACTGATATCGAACCAGACATGTCATTCCTTGAAATGCTCGACGTGCTAAACGAGCACCTTGTATTAATAGGTGACGACCCCGTTTTCTTCGACCACGACTGTCGCGAGGGCATTTGCGGGGCATGCAGTCTGTTCATCAATGGGCGACCGCACGGCAAGGGCGAGGGGACGACCACCTGCCAGCTCTACATGCGTCGTTTCAAGGATGGCGAGACGATTGTCGTTGAACCGTTTCGCGCCAAGGCTTTCCCCGTCATCAAGGACCTGACCGTCGACCGGTCAGCTTTTGACCAAATCATTCAGGCGGGCGGCTATGTGTCGTGCCACACGGGAGGCTCTCCTGACGGCAATGTCATCCCGATTTCAAAGGAAGACGCTGATTTGGCGATGGATGCGGCTTCGTGCATCGGCTGTGGGGCTTGCGTGGCAGCCTGCAAAAATGCCAGTGCCATGCTCTTTGTAGCGGCCAAGGTGTCGCAACTCGCACTGTTGCCTCAAGGCATGGTGGAGGCCGAGCGTCGCGCCCAGGCGATGGTAGCCAAGATGGACGAATTAGGCTTCGGAAATTGCACCAACACCTACGCCTGCCAAGCAGTCTGCCCCAAACGGATTTCCGTGGCGCACATTGCACGGCTCAACCGACAATTCCTCAGCGGGAAAATCACGCGACCGTGGAAAAAGGACGAATGATATACGAAAAAGCAGCGCGTTCATCGAATGCGCTGCTTTTTAAGCTATGAAAATCAAACAATTATCTAATCTTATAACCGATGGTGACCATAAACATGTTTTGCTTGGTGTTGTCGATGTTGGTGACATCGATGTATTCGCCCCATCGCTCATTGATTAGGTTGGCACCGAATACTTTGCTGATACCAATGTTGTAGTTGATGTCAAGCGTGATTCTATTCAGAATGTCAACACCCAAACCAGCTTGAATTCCCCATGCAATGGTTTTCGTGTCGAATGCTTCCTGATTATTGTTTAACACAATGGTTTCACCAGTACTGGAAGTCAGTGTGTAGGTTTTGTCAAACAGGGTTTTACTTGCAAGCGTGAAATTGGCAGTGGGGCCAACTTGCATGCGTAAGGAGACGATGGAATAGTCAAGAATCTTATACCCAAACAAAACAGGTACTTGAAGGTTCGTTGAGTTGAGGGTGAAGTTTACATTCTCTTCCGGGAGCCAGCCTTCACCGACATTATGCACGTTGAGCGAGAATAATTGCTCTGTCCTGAAGTACATAATTTCAGGTTGAACGTAGAATTTGCCATAGCTGACACGTCCAAAAAGACCTGCTGTGAAGTTGTTGGCAAATCCGGCCTTGATGTCGGCCTTTTGGTAGGAAAGTTTTGTCGTCTGGTATCCAATTTTCGGGCCAAAGGAGATGTCCAAGCCTTCTCCTGCAAACACAGAACCACCTATCAGGAGCACTGCGGCAATCATTAAAATGGTTTTTTTCATCTGAATCGAGTTTTAGAAATTAATTGCATGATTTGGTGGCAAAAGTAAGAATCATTTTTGAATTTAGGTGTAATGTCAACGAAATAAATTACTTTTGTAGTTCAAAATCTAATTACTATGAAAAGGATCATATTGATAATCAGTTGTGTGGCGTTTTTTGCATTGCAAAGCAACGCTCAAAAGGGAACGAATGAATTTGGCCTTAGAATCGGGCCGACTATGAATTGGGTCAATTCGGCTTCGCCTGAGGTACAAAACAAAGGAGCACATTTCGGATTTATTGCGGGTGTTTTTGTTGACCACTACTTTACTGATTATTTGGCGGTGTCCACAGGGGTGAATTACAACGTCATGCGAATGAATTATCATTTCACCGACAATAGAAGTTTGGAGAATTTTTTACAACCCATCAACATTCCAGTCTACCGAAAATTTTCAGGTAGTTATGCTGAAATCCCGTTGAAAATCAAGGGAAGTATGGAGGTTTATGATTCCTGGAGAACTTTTGCCGAAGCTGGTGTGGGTCTCGGCGTCAAACTCTTCGCCAATGGAAAAGACAGTTATGATTATTATGGTACTTCTAATCCCAATAACGATTATGCCAATGTTTCCGACGAATACCGTTTGCTTCAGGTAGGTCTCAATGTCGGATTAGGAGTAGTGTATGATATTTCCAGTCGATTTAGCGTGTTTACCGAAGTGACTTACCATCATGGTTTTTCGAATATGTTCACAAGAGCTTTGAAGCAACAAACCGAAAGCGACATAAAGCCCAACTTCATTGGTCTTGAGATCGGTGTCATGTATTGACAATGTCGCTCTCAAAATACGATGAAAAAAATGCCTGGCGGATTCCGTCAGGCATTCTTTTTTGTCGTTAGTTTATGTATTATTTTTTGACTTCCTTCACCAGTTCGACCAACACGCGGCGGTCAAATTCGGTAGGATCAAGTTCTTTCACACCACCCACGGGGACGAGGATGATTTGGCTTTCAGGAATGCCCATTTCCATGAGTTCCATCATGATTTTGCGGCAACGGTTCTCCGAAAGGGTCTGATTATAGGGTGGGGTGGCGGTAGCACTATCAGCAGATCCTCTCAGACGGATTTTGTAACCATTGGCTTTAGCCACATTGGCAATTTCCCTCAAGTTGACCAAATCTCTTCTTGACATGAGTTGATATGAGTCGAGGTTGAAGAAAATTGAGAACGGATAACTGATAATTTCTTCAGTTTGCTTGAAGATGGTGTCGTGTATATTAACTATTTCTGTGTCAACTATTGTATCATGAATGAAAACAGTTTCAATAGGCTTGTTGATTTCATCGAGATAATTGTTCGGCAATTCAAAGTCTCTGTTGAGGAAGAAGGTCAAGCCCAAGCCTACAGAGAAGTTTTGGTCTAATCTGTAGCGCCCGTAATATGTGGGCATTTCGCCTGCATCGTTGGCAACGTTGCCAGTACCTATCGTGCCATCAGGATAAACCCAACCGCCTTGTTGGTTGCCCGGCTCGTTGAACCAAGAGTCGATGTTCCAACGTTGTCCTGACCATTTCAAATCCAAGTGAAGGTCCAAATGATTGCTCAACCTGAAATTGTTGATTAAACCGGCAGCGGCTGAGAATTCAAAATTGACACCTTTATTCATGGCATCGGTTCCTTTGTTCTTAATGTTGTGGACGATATCTGGAGTCCACAGAATACCGTCACTCACGATGGCTGTTCCCATGCCAGCATATAACACAGGGGTATAAACGCGTTTTGGGTTATAATAGCCTTGGATTAAGTCAATAGGACTGATCATCACATCAGCGTGCAGATGATGGTACGTGAATGCGGTGTTATAGTATCCATTTTGGTCAGGATCTGAACCATTATAAGATACGAAATTTCCGTTTTCATCGTAGGTGAAGGTTCCGTCGTAAAGGAAATTAAGCTTCCGGTTCTTGGAATGAAGTCCGTCAATGTAACTCTTTCCTCCGTTCACATCATAGGAGAGACGTACTCCAACGTTGTTGTTGAGCCACTTGCCAAAGTTTAAACTAGCACCGAACGATGGCTTATTCCATTGCACTGCAGTGTATTTGCCTGCTGGATTATTGTCGGAGCCTTTCCACCAGTCAATGTTTCCATCAGCAGAGATGAACCAGTTTTTCTTAAAGTTGCTAATTGGCTTTCTGATGGAATCCGTAGAATTTGATGCCATCGCCGAAGCGGCCAATCCCATGATTACCAATACAGTTAAAACTCCTTTTTTCATTTTTTTGATGTATTGAATATTGATATTTATTTGTTATTCTGACTCTAAAAACGGCGGCAAAGATACTACTTTTTTCTTTCCCGTAATATTTTTATGATGTTAATCGTTCCAAAGTATTGACGACAAGCTTTTTCACGCAAGGATGATAATCGGTGGAGAATTTTTCTGTCACGCGGTTGGCAATGGCGACGCAAATGGTCAAGCAGTTGTGACCCATCATTTTGCCGAGGCCGTATAGTGCCGACGACTCCATTTCGAAGTTGCATACACGCCAGCCTTGGTAGTTGAAGGTTTCGATTTTACGGTTGTTTTCAGGATAGGAGAGATGCATCCTGAGCGTGCGACCTTGCGGACCATAAAATCCAGGTGCAGTGGCTGTTAGGCCTTTATAATAGCCTTGGGCCAAGCGGTCGAAAAGCTCTTTTGATCCTTCCACAATGTAAGGCATGGGTAGGTCTTTCGGGTAGTCCATCTGCTCAATGAAAGCGTCGCGCATAGCGATTTCGTTTACCTCCTTGTTTTTTTCATAGAAGTAGAGCAGACCGTCCAAACCAAGGGCATAGCGGGTGGCCACATAGCTGTCCCCAACGGAAATGTCAGGCTGCAAGGCACCACAAGTGCCAAGGCGGATAAGGTTCAGGGTACGGTGTGTTTCCTTGGGCATCCGTGTCTTGAGGTCGATGTTGGCCAAAGCGTCAAGTTCGTTCATGACAATGTCCAAGTTGTCGGTGCCCATACCAGTGGAAATCACGGAAATGCGCTTGCCATTGAAGTAGCCAGTACGGGTGAGGAGTTCGCGGTTTTGGCGTTTCACCTCAATTTTGTCAAAGAAGGTAGCAATCTCATTGACACGTCCAGGGTCGCCAACTAAAATGACATCATCAGCCAGTTGGTCGGGATGGAGGTTTAAGTGGTATATTGCGCCCTCGTTGTTCAACACAAGTTGCGAGGCAGGGATGGGTTGGTTCATATTAATTTGATTTTAAGGCGGCAAAGATACGAAATAAAATAAAACAAACGTTATTTTTCAGTTATTGGTCGAAAAATGACCTATTTTTGCACAAAATACATGATATGGGTAGAATTATTATCAAAAACATCTCCATCGGTGACGAACTGCTTATTGGTCAGGTAATTAATACCAACACGGCATGGCTTGGCGAGCAACTTTCAAGCGCGGGTTTCCAGCTTCATTCCGCATTGACAGTTGGCGATTCAGAGCAAGCCATCCTTGCCGCGCTGCAATCCTGCATGGATGCCGACCTCGTTTTGGTCACGGGCGGTCTTGGCCCTACGGCTGACGACATCACCAAGCCTACTGTTTGCAAGTTCTTCGGCACCGAACTAGAGTTCTGCCAAGCGGCCTATGATAATGTCGTCTCGATTTTCAACCGCAGAGGTTTCCCAATGAGCGAACGCAACCGAGGTCAGGCCATGCTGCCGAGATTGTGCCAATACATTCTAAACACTTACGGCACAGCCCCTTGCATGTGGCTGGAGAAAAATGGTGTCGTCTTTGCCTTCATGCCTGGCGTGCCGTTCGAGATGAAGGGCATTTTCACTGACGAGCTGTTACCTCGTATCAAAAAACGCTTTCATTCAGTGCCTTACGCGAAGCGCGTCATCATGACCACAGGCATCGGTGAGTCGTTTTTGGCCGATAAAATCAAGGATTGGGAAGATGCCCTGCCCGAGTTCCTGTCCTTGGCCTATTTGCCGCAACACGGCATGGTACGCCTTCGCCTGAGCGGACAGCATGAAGATGCCGACTTCCTGAACGAGACTTTGGAAAATGAGGTGGAAAAATTGAAGAACATGATTTCCGAGTACATTTTCGCTCTGCAAGACCAACCCATTGAGCGCACGGTTTTCGACCTATTAATTTATAGGGGTATGACCTTTGCTTCGGCGGAGAGTTGCACAGGCGGCAATATTGCCCACGTCATTACGTTGATTCCAGGGAGTTCGGAAGTGTTCAAGGGAACGGCGGTCACTTACGCTACACCGATGAAAACAAAAGTACTAGGTGTGCCTGCCGAAACGATTGAAAAACATGGTGTTGTGAGTCGGGAAGTCGTTGAAGGTATGGCCACGGGTGTCCGTGACCTGATGGAGGCTGACTTTGGCGTGGCCACCACAGGCGTGGCGGGACCGAGCGGTGGCACTGAGGAAAATCCCGTTGGCACGGTGTGGATTGGCGTGGCTTCGGTCCAAGGTGTCGTTTCCAAGCGCTTCAATTTCGGCAAGGATCGTGAGAATGTCATCAACCGCGCTACCATCATGGCATACGAGATGTTGCGGCAACAAATATTATCGAATTGCCCCAGCCCCGTAGGGGCGACAGAACAACAAGCAGGTCCCTGCTCTTAACACCAGTAAAAAATGAACAGAGTATTAACTATCCTCGCCATCTGCATAATGATGGCCTCGTGCCAAGAAAATAAGCCCGCATATAAGGCCAAACTCGACATCACCCCCGAGCCTTACGACCTCGAATTCGACCGTTACGAAGACGTGCTCTTCAATCTTGATACGGCTGATTTTCAGCAAGAACTGATGCGTATCCAAGGACATTACAGCGTTTTCCTCAGCGGCGACCTCAACAACCTCGATGCTGTGAAATATTTGAAGGATTTCGCTACCGCCCCCTACTGTATCAGTCTGTATCACAAGGTAAAGGCCGCTTTCCCCGACTTGAAACAAGTGGAGCCGATGGTAGAGGATGTGCTTGCGCATTTCCATCATTATTACCCTGATATTCAGTTGCCTAAGAAAGCATATACTTGCGTTACAGGCATCAACGTCGACGAACCGCCCGTCCAAGTTATCGACGACAAGTTGGTGATTTCTTTGGATTGGTATCTTGACCAAGACGAGGTCTATGACCAAATCGGGATGCCGAAATACATGCAGGTGCGCACGAATGTGGCGACTTTGGCGAAGGATGTGGCTAATCGCCTGTATATGTATTATTTATACGAGTGGCGCAAGCAGGGACAGGTCATCGGGGAGATAGTGTTTTATGGGCGGCAGGACTTTTTCGTTGAGGCAATGTGCCCCACTATGCCCGACAGCATCCTTCTCGGCTATTCTGAGAAGCAATGGTGCTGGGCGGTGGAGAACGAGGGTCAGGTGTGGGCCGACATGGTGGGCAACCGCCGCCTTTACGATGCGGGCTTGGATGCCTACATGATGTATTTCGGTGATGGACCTTTCACACAGGCCTACAGCAACGACGCGCCCTCACGTCTCGGCGAGTTTTTCGGTTTGAACATCATCCGTGCCTATGCCGCCACACATGAGGATTTCAATCTACAGCAATTCATGCAACGGAAGGATTTGCAGAACATCTTCCAAGATTCGGGGTATAAGCCAAAGAAATAGTTTTCAATTCTCTTCAGTTCATTAGTCGTTAATTGACAATTGTCATAAGAAGATTCGACAATTGTTGTTATTTTATTGATTTTTAGTTATATATCCGACAGCAAACGACAACAAACGTTTACAGTCGACAACAAACGTTTGTTCAACGGCTTTGTCTTGACAGGGTTTGCATCTTTGCAGCGTAAAACTTTAAACTCAGAAAACCATGTTAGTAAAGACATTCGGATGCGCCCTTTTTGGCATCGACGCCATCACCGTCACCATCGAGGTGAACATTGACAGAGGTATCAGTTTCTTTCTGGTCGGCCTACCCGACAACGCGGTCAAGGAAAGCCAGCAACGTATCGAGGCGGCCATTTGCAACCTTGGCTATTATTTCCCCCACAAGAAGGTTGTCGTGAACATGGCTCCTGCCGACATCCGCAAGGAAGGCTCGGCCTACGACTTGCCCATTGCCATTGGCATCTTGGCCGCCTCGGAGCAAGTCAACACAGACCGTTTGGAGCAGTTCGTTATCATGGGTGAACTCTCCTTGGACGGCACACTCAACCCCATCAAAGGCACCCTGCCCATAGCGATTAAGGCTAAACAAAATGGTTTCCGAGGCATCATTGTCCCAAAACCCAATGCGCGCGAGGCTGCCGTGGTGGAGGGCTTGGAGGTGTTCGGTGTGGAGACTTTGTCGGAAGTCGTGGCCATCCTCAACGGTGACACTACTTTGAAGCCTGTCGCCATCGATAGCGTCGATATTGGTAATGAAGCTTTCTATGAATTCGATTTCAGCGATGTGAAAGGGCAGGAGAACATCAAGCGCGCCTTGGAGATTGCGGCGGCGGGCGGCCACAATGTCATTCTCATCGGCCCTCCTGGTAGCGGTAAGACCATGCTCGCCAAGCGTATGCCTACCATTTTGCCTCCTTTGACGATGGCTGAAGCTTTGGAAACCACAAAAATCCATTCTGTGGCGGGCTTGGTCGGACGCAATGCGTCGTTGGTTAGAACACGCCCGTTCCGCAGTCCGCACCACACCATCAGCGACGCAGGCTTGGTAGGGGGCGGCACCTACCCGCAGCCTGGGGAAATCTCGCTGGCTCACAATGGCGTGCTCTTTCTTGACGAGCTGCCCGAGTTCAAGCGCACAGTCCTTGAAGTGATGCGCCAACCCATGGAAGACCGGGTCGTGACCATCTCGCGGGCCAAAATGACAGTAGATTTCCCGGCTAATTTCATGATGGTGGCCGCGATGAACCCTTGCCCTTGCGGTTACTACAACCATCCCGACAAGGAATGTACCTGCAAGCCTGGCATGGTGCAGCAATATCTGAATCGAATCAGCGGACCGCTCATGGACCGAATCGACCTGCATGTTGAGGTTGTTCCTGTGGATTACAAGGACTTGTCGGCCAAAAGCAGTGGAGAATCGAGTGCGGCGGTGCGCGAACGAGTCATCAAGGCGAGAAAAATTCAGGAAGAACGCTATGCGGAATATCCAACCATCCATGCCAACGCGCAAATGACACCTCAACTCATCCAAAAGTATTGCGATTTGGACGAACAATGTCGCAATATCCTGAAAACCGCCATGAACCGTCTCGGTCTCTCGGCCCGCGCCTACGACCGCATCCTCAAGGTCTCGCGCACCATCGCCGACCTTGACGGCAGTGAGAACATCCAAACAGGCCATCTGGCGGAAGCTATTAATTATAGGAGCTTGGATAGGGACAATTGGGGAAGTTGAACCAAAAAATCACCAAAAACTTTTGCTTTTTTTGGTTATTGACTAATTTTGCACCCAATACATTGATGTTTAATCCCATAAAACTCACTGCTATGAAGAAACTCTTTATCCTTGCTATCCTACTGACGGCTATGACAGCCGCTTTCGCTCAGCCTGACCATTTCATCACTTTTAATGGCACCGACCAGTATATGCGCATCCCGCATCACGAAGACTTCAATATCGCTGCGAACCAAAGTTTTACCCTTACTGGATGGGTGCGCAACGAGACCTATACCAGTTACCCGCGTTATGTATGCAAGCGCGACATGTCGGTGCAAGGGACTGGTAGCGAACGCACGGGTTATGAGTTCTTTGGCACGGGCAGTGCGGGGCAGTCTTTGGGCCTGAATACACCTACTGCAAATTCGGGACATGTCTTGTCGGTCTATACAGGCGTCACGGTGCCGGCAGGGGAGTGGATGCACTTTGCCCTAGTGGTGGACCGCGCCAATAATGAGATTCGTATTTATCATAATGGCCAAACCAATAATAGCTGGGCGGCGACGGTGAACGACTGGGCCGTGACCAACACGCATGATGTATTCATCGGGGCTGGTAATAGTGGCGGACAGCCAGCCAACTTCTGTAATGGCTCGTTCGGCAATGTACGCTTCTACAGCAGGGCCCTCGACCCGAATGAGATTGTTTTTGACAAGGATATTGACTTTCTCGTTGAGCTTCCTCCTGACATGCAAGATCATCTGTTGGCTGCTTACGATTTTTCGCTGGAGTATATCAACCCGATTATCAACCAAATGGTGGATGCTTCCGGCAACGGGCATACGGCTCAATTGGTGAATGTCAACTTGGGAACGCCTGCCGACATTCTTGATGTGACTTTGACACAAGACACCCGACTGACAGGCCGTGGCAACCCTAACGATGTGATTCTCAAGGCTGCCGTGAACTTTGGCGGCGACAATGCCTCGGTACTTCTTGGGGATTTGACCGTCAACCTTGACGGCACCACCGACCTCAACGACATCGAGAAAATCAAGGTCTATTCCACGGGTCTCGTCAATGCCTTCGATTGGCGCACCCTTGAAGGTGCCACCTTGATTGGCAGTACCGATCCCGCTGTGGGTGACTTTGCTATTCCTATAGGCGGCTATCTTGTTTCGGGCACCAATTACCTTTGGATTACCGCGCAAGTCGCAGACGATGCCACGGAAGGTCATTTCATTGATGCTTCGCTGAAACGCATCGAGACCTTCGAGCAGACCTTCCCGATAGACAATCCGTCGCCTGCAGGCAGTCGTGAAATCATCCGCGCTTGCACAATGCTCTATCAACCTGGTGACTATAACTCAACTAATTACCGCATCCCTGCCGTTATCACAGCGAAAGACGGCAGCATCGTGGCAGTGACCGACAAACGCAAATACAACGAAGGCGACCTACCACAGGACATTGACATCGTTTGCAACCGCAGCACCGATGGCGGTCACACTTGGAGCGAACCTTACACCATCGCCTTGGGCACGGGCGTCAACCACGGTTTCGGTGACTGTGCCTTGGCTTGGAGCAACGACGACAACGGCCTCATCGCGGCCTTCGTGGGCGGTCCCGGTCTGTGGAACTCGACCCCGTCGAATCCTATTCGTTCCTATATATCAAAGAGTTACGACAACGGCCAAACCTGGACCGAACCCGAAGACATCACTCATTTCATCTTCGGCGATAATTGCGTCGTGCCCGAACACCAAACTTGGCGTGCCTCGTTCTTTGGCTCGGGCAACGGACTGCGCACCTCCACGGGACGTATTATGTTCGTGGCTGCCATTCGCGAAGGTGCTGCGCAGTCGTTGAATAACTACGCTGTTTATTCCGATGACAATGGCGAGACTTGGCGGGTCTCAGGTCGTGCCTCGGTGGGTGGCGACGAGGCCAAAGTCACGGAACTCGTTGATGGCCGCATCCTGATGAGCATCCGTCATGGTGGCAACCGTTGGTACAACATCTCCGAGGACGGCGGCGAGACCTGGCAGCCCACCACCTCGACTTGGTACGACATCACTGCGCCTGCCTGCAACGGTGATTTGATTCGCTACACTTCCGAAAACCAAGGTCATGACCAAAATCGCCTGCTCCATTCTGTGCCTTACGGCAACAATCGTGAAAAGGTAACGGTTTATGTCAGCTACGATGAGGGCGAGACCTGGCCTGTGAGCAAGTGCATCGTACCCTACAGCTCGGCCTATTCCTCGCTTTGCGTCTTGCCTGACGGCACCATCGGCCTCTACGTGGAAGAAGCCTATGCAGGCGCTTCGGGCTATTCGACGGTGTTCTACAACTTCAGCCTCGAATGGCTCACCGATGGAAACGATACTTTCGACCCGACGGAAGTCGATGAGAACCAGGATACTGGCGAATTACTAAAGATTTATCCCGTCCCTGCCTCGTCATTCATCATGATTGAAGCCGAAGGGATGCAGACCGTCCATGTTTATGACACGCTCGGGCAACTCATTAAGACGGTTCCCGTTGGCGAGGTTTCTGAAGTCCGTTTGGAGATTTCCGAGTGGGCCTCTGGAGTGTATTTCGTTGAGGCCATAAGCGGTAACGCCATAAAGAAAAGTGGCAAATTCGTGAAATGAAGATTCGGATTGCTGTTCCGAATTTTATTTGTACCTTTGCAGCCCGAATCAAATGCTTGATTCGGGCTTTTAACGAATTGAAAATCAGCAAAGAATAATGAGCTTAAACACTACAAAATTGAGAAACATCGGTATCGCTGCGCATATCGATGCAGGTAAGACTACGGTTTCGGAACGCATCCTGTTCTTCACGGGCGTCAACCGTAAGGTGGGCGAGACCCACGATGGCCAAGCCACCATGGACTTCATGAAACAGGAGCAGGAGCGCGGCATCACCATCGCTTCAGCGGCCATCACCGCCCATTGGAATGGCTATCAAATCAACCTTATCGATACTCCCGGCCACGTCGATTTCACCGTCGAGGTGGAACGTTCGCTGCGTGTCATCGACGGCATGGTGGCGGTGTTCTGTGCCGTGGGTGGCGTGGAGCCGCAATCGGAGACGGTGTGGAACCAAGCCGACAAATACCGTGTGCCGCGTATCGCCTTTGTCAATAAGATGGACCGCACAGGTGCCGACTTCAACGAGGTCGTCAACCAAATGCAGAAATACCTTGGAGCCAATGCAGTGCCGTTGCATCTGCCCATCGGAGCCGAGGCTTCGTTTGAGGGCATGGTCGACTTGGTGCAGATGAACTCGGTGCGCTTCATTGAGAAGGAACGCATCGTTGGCCCGATTCCGGAGAACATGATGGAACAGGCCCAAGAAGCCCGTCGTAACCTCATCGAAAAGGTGGCCGATCTTGATGATGAAATCGCTGAACTCTACCTTGAGGATGCTGAAATCCCCACCGACAAGCTGATGGCCGCCATCCGTCAAGCCACCATTAAACTGATGATGGTGCCTGTGCTTTGTGGTGCGGCCTATAAGAATAAAGGTATCCAACTCCTTTTAGATGCCATCGTGGATTACCTGCCTTCGCCCAACGACCTTGGTGCCGTTATCGCGCATGACCCCGCCAACGAGGAGAAGACCTACCGCCGTAATCCCTCAGAGAATGAGCCTTTCTCGGCCTTGGCCTTCAAGCTCATCAACGACCCGTATGTGGGCCAGCAGACCTTCATCCGCATCTTCAGCGGCAAGCTGGTGAACGGCATGAGCGTCTACAACACCAACAAACTGAAAAGCGAGCGCGTAGGCCGTATCTTCCGCATCAAGGCGAAAGAACGCGAGGAAATCAGTGAGGCTGGTGCGGGTGAGATTGTGGCTCTCGTGGGTATGAAATATACCAAGACAGGCGACACGCTTTGCGATGAGAACCAGCAGCCTATCTTGCTGGAATCCATCAATATACCTCCTGCGGTCATCGAGATGAAGGTGAACCTTGAAGACAAAAAGAACCGCAGCAAATTGAGCGAGGCTTTGGCCAAGCTTTGCAATGAAGACCCGTCGTTCCACGCCTACTTCGACGAAGAGACGGAAGAAACCATCATCGCTGGTATGGGCGAGCTGCATTTGGAAATCCTTGTCGACCGCCTGAAGGAAGAGTTCAAGGTGCCGGTCACGGTGGGCGCGCCTTCGGTGTCGTTCCGCGAGACCATCACCGCTCCGTTCGAGTGCAACTACCGCTATGTGAAACAGACCGGCGGCAAGGGCCAGTTTGCCCACACCGTCATCCGCTTCGAGCCCAATCCTGGCGGCGGCTTCGAGTTTGTCGACATCACCAAGGGCGGCGTGATTCCGAAGGAGTTCATTCCCTCTGTGCAAAAGGGTTTGGCAGCGGCCATGAACAAAGGTCCTTTCGCTGGCTATCCCGTGGTGGACGTGAAGTGCGTCCTCGTCGATGGTAGCTCGCACCCTGTCGACTCCAGCGACATGGCCTTCCAGCTCTGCGCCCAGATGTGCTTTAAGCAGGCCTTCTTGAAAGCCAGTCCCGTGCTGCTTGAGCCTGTGATGAAGGTCGAAATCAATACACCTGATGACTATATCGGCAATGTGACGGGCGACGTCAACAAGCGTCGTGGCCGCATCGAGGCCATGCGTCGTTTCCGCAAAGGCTCGCAGAAATTGGATGCCTTCGTACCGTTGGTCGAGATGTTCGGCTATGCCACCGCTTTGCGCAATCTCACCTCGGGTCGCGCCAACTACTCGATGGAATTCCACCAGTATATGCCGACGCCGAAGGACAAACAAGAAGAGATTGTAAAAGAACGCAACGCAAAGGAATAGTTTCGTTGGCGTCAAAACGAAGTCCCGCGTGATTCTGATGAGTTGCGCGGGATTTGCTTTTTGGATTGGGAGAAGGATTGCACCTTGCCGTCTTTCCAATGACATTCCACCACTTTGCCACCACGGGCACAGAAGCCTTTGAAATGGCCTTCTTTCCATGCCGAGGGCAGTGCGGGCAAAAGCACTATCGTGTCGTCATGACTTTGCAGTAGCATTTCTGCGATGCCAGCCGTTCCGCCCAAATTGCCGTCAATTTGAAAAGGCGGATGGGCGCAGAAAAGATTGGGATAGGTACCCGCATGATGCCACCCTGTGCTGTCAATGGCGGGCTGCAGCAGGTTTTTCAGCAGTTGATAGGCATGATCACCGTCGCCAAGACGTGCCCATAAGCAGATTTTCCACGCCATCGACCAACCTGTGCCTTCGTCTCCGCGCCGGAGCAAGGTCTGCCGGCAAGCCTCCCTGAGTTTAGGCGTTTTAGAAGGTGTCAGCATTGTGCCAGGATATAGCCCAAAGAGATGTGACACATGTCGGTGATGCGGATCGACTTCCTTGTAGTCTTCCAACCACTCCATCAGATAACCCTCCCTGCCGATTTGCATGTGCGGAAACTTCGATTTTGCGGTGCGGAGGCTGTCGGAAAAAGTCTTGTCGACTTCCAAAATGGTCGCTGCCTGACAAACGGCATCGTACAACTCGCTGACAATCTGCACGTCCATGGTGCTGCCCATGCATACGCTGACGGGTGTGCTGTCGTTGAGATAGAATTCGTTTTCGGGCGAAGTGGTTGGAGCTGTCACGAGCCAGCCGTGCTTAGGTTCCTCAACCATTGCATCGAAGAAGAAAAGGGCTGCCTCCTTCATTAATGGATAGGTCTCTTCTAGGAAAGCCGTGTCTTGTGTAAACTGGTAATGTTGCCAGGCGTGCAGGGCTAGCCATGCTCCACCTGTGTTGGTGGCGCCCCAGGAGGGGTGTTCGCCCGGTGCGGTAAAACCCCATGGATTGCTCACCACGTGTGCTACCCAGCCGTGAGTACCGTAGAACGATTGTGCTGTCTTTCGTCCCGAAGGCACCAACTGTTCGGCAAAGTGAATCAAAGGCAGATGCAGCTCCGAGAGGTTGCACACCTCACAAGGCCAATGGTTCATCTCCACGTTGATATTCAGGTGATAATCGCCGTTCCAAGGGGTTTGCATGGTATTGGCCCATAATCCTTGCAGGTTAGGTGGTAACAAACCCTCTTTTGTGGAACTGATGAGCAGATAGCGGCCAAAATGGAAATAACAAGTTGGTAGCCAAGGGTCGTCGTTTTCCAAGAAATCACGCCAATGTTCATCCAAGGTAAGGTCTTGATTTTCTTTTTGCTCTCCAATCTGCAACTCCACGCGGTCAAATAACTCATGGTGCGCTTTCAGGTGTTCGTTTTTCACGGCCTCAAAGCCTTTTGTGATGACCGCTTTCAGGTGTTCATTGACGTATGTTTCGGGGTTGTCACATATAAAATCGGTGGCAGCACAAAAATAGATAACCGTTTCATTGTTAGCGGTAACTAATTGTGCTTTAGCATAATATTTTATCCCATCCACATCTTCCACATGGCTGTCCAACTGGCCGCACATCACCAAGCCGTCTGCATCAGTGAAAACTTCAGCTTTTTCTTGTCTTGAAAGGCCGAGAGAAACTGCGACGGGACCTGAAAGGCGCAAAACCGCCACATCATCAACGCGGGAGACGAAAGCCTCACGCTCGTAGCGTTGTGCACCTTTTTCGAAAGAAACCTTGTGGATGGCATCATTGAGGCAAAGTGTTCGTTGATAATCCGTTACGGGATTTGAATCGGGGTAATGATATTCAACCGTCATGTTGCCCAAGGTCTGATAACAGCCGAAAGGCACATTTGCGCCTTGTCCGTGACCGGAACCTTCGCCGCCGCACACAAAGGTCTCATACATCAGGTTTTGGGCCTCATCATTGCGGCCTTCCATTAATAATCGCTGGATTTCAGGCAAAGACTGCAATGCCAAAGGGTTGCTGTCGTTGCTCGGCCCGCCTGACCATAAAGTAATGTCATTCAGAACTATAGTCTCTTTCTCGATATCACCGTCGAGCATCATGCCGAGATGCCCGTTCCCCAAAGGAAAACATTCTTCCCAAACTTGTGCGGGGTGGTTGGAAATCAGGTTCCATGGTGTTTTAGAAGCGGTTTCTCGACATCCTAACAACATGAGCGACAACGCTATGGCGAGAAAAAGCCTTTTCATATTACTTTTTTTAGTTGTTTTCCTCCAACCACTTCTCGAGAATCGCGCAGTACTTATCGGTTTGCTCCACAAAGCAGGTGTGACGCGCGCCTTTGAACACCTCCCAGCGGCTGTTGGGGATGTGCTCGTAAAGAGAGGCAGCTACCACGGGAGTGCAAATGTCACGGGTGCCGCTGCAAATCAGGCAGGGTTGCTTGATCTCTCCAAGACGGTCGGTATATTCAAAATTAGCCAAACTGCCCAAAGGCTGGTACTCGTTGGGGCCCCAGCCATAGAGATAAGCTTCGTTACCTGCGCGTTTGGGCCGACGGATGCATTCGGGCGAATCGGCATCGACGCTGATGACATAACGCTCGTAATAATGCTCATTGGCACGAAGGTAGTCGGGGTCGTCCCAGTTGCCGCTTGCTTCGGCACGACGGATGGCCTCTTGGTCCTCCTCCGACATGTATTTGATTAGGCGGTGCTGCTCGCTGGCCCAAAGCGCGCTGGAGGCATGACCTGAAGAAAGGATGACAGACTTGATGCCCTGAGGCTGGCAGTCGATGATATAGGCGATGGCTTGCATGGCACCCCACGACTGCCCTAAGAGGTGAATCTGGTCGAGGTTCAGATGCTCACGCAAGGCGATGAGTTCATTAATCCAGGTCTCTTGCGTCCACAGCTCGGGATGGCCATCGAGGTAAGAGTTGCCGCAACCGATTTGGTCGTAGGAAATCACCTGTCGGCCCGTGTCGGCAATGCGGTCCAACACCTCGAAATAGTTGTGCGTGCTTCCCGGACCGCCGTGCAGGAGCACCAATGCCGGCTTGTTCGACGGCTCCCCGACAATGCGGTAATACGTTTGGTAGCCTAAATAGGGCATGTAGCCTTCTTGGATGGGATATTGCTTCATAGTTTGATGCTTGATTTGTTGAGGCAAAAATAGGGAAAAAGTGATTTAGGCTGAAAAATAATCGTTGCATGAACTATATATTCAAAATAGTTTGTATTTTTGCAAACTCTCGTTATAACGATAGTTTATGGAAAGCATCACTTTATATCACGGCTCTACTAAGGTCATCGAAAAGCCGGTTTTAGGCTTAGGAAATTCGAAAAACGATTACGGATTAGGATTTTATTGTACTGAAAACCTGGAACTTGCAAAAGAATGGGCCAGCACAGAACGCAGCGACGGCTTTGCCAACAGCTATGAAATCGGCTTTGATGGATTACATATCCTTTATTTGAACAAAGCACCCTATCATATTCTAAACTGGCTTTCGATTTTGCTGCAAAACAGAATTTTTGTAATTTCACAAGGACTGCCTTCTGAAGCAAAGGCCTATCTGTTGGACAACTTCCTACCCGAATATGAGCATTATGACCTTATTATTGGCTATCGTGCTGATGACTCCTATTTTTCCTTCGCCAATGCCTTCCTCAACAACACCATTTCGTTGGAGCACTTGCGCAAGGCGATGTTCTTGGGGAAGTTAGGCGAACAAGTGGTGCTGAAAAGCGAGGAGGCATTTTCTCGCCTTGTATTCAAAGAGAGTATTCCCGTCGATAGTAGTTTATACTATCCCAAACGACAAGCTCGTGACCGCCAGGCCAGGGAAGATTTCCAAAATGAAAAAACGCTGGTTTCACCTGCCGATGCCATCTATATGATTGATATTCTCAGACAAAAATGGACCAATGAAGACCCGCGCCTACAATAGTTTGTACCTTGAAGATGCCATGAACAACCTCGGCACCATGCTCGACTGCGCTGTCCATGCCGCGCAGTGTGACTTGTTGGTCTTTTACGAGATGTTCCTTTCCAGCGGTGTTGCCTCACAGATAGAAGCGGGTAATCCCCGTTATCTCTCGGGCATGTCAGGGATGGAATTGATGCAATTGGTCTTGGAGAAGTCTTCGGACAAAACTATGCCCATTGTGAACTATGTTCCCTTTGACCGCACACCTGAGTATTGGGCTGGCTGGGCTTTAGCCTATTACCAATGGTATAGTGCTTACTCTTTTTCTTTCATCCAAAGAAACGGATTGAGTATCAGCACTGTTCTTTTCCTTTATCCCACATTGCATGAAGCCGACCTCTCCAAGTTCGTACAAACCGCAGATACGCTTATCCAACAGCATTTGGACACCCGAAAGAGTAGGCTGAAAACCATTCGAAAGCAATCCCGTTTCACCCAAAAGGAACTGGCCGAACTTTCTGGTGTCACCCTTCGCATGATTCAAGCCTACGAGCAAGGCGACCAGGACATTTTGAAGGCTGAAGCGCAAACGGTTTTTGCCTTGTCGAGGGTGCTGGGATGTGCGCCTGAGGTGATTTGCGGGTGAAGTAAAACCATGACAGCGGCGGTTTGGTTGGCAGAGATTTTACTTCCTTTTCTGTAAGTCTTTCAGCTTTTCCTGTGCATCTTTGTAGCCTTGATTTGCAGCAAGCGTGTACCATAATTCGGCTTTTTCAAGGTTGGGTTTAACACCCATGCCCTTTTCACAGCATACAGCATAGTTGAATTGTCCTATCGCATCTCCTTGTAAAGCTGCTTTTTTATACCAACGAGCTGCTTTTTTCGGGTCTTTTTTTACACCATTCCCATGCTCGTAGCAAACACCTAAGTCGTTTTGTGCCAAAGAATCTTCTTGCATGGCTGCTTTCTTGTAGAGTTGCGCTGCTTTTACAAGGTCTTTTTTCACTCCCTGGCCTTTTCTGTAGCAAACTGCAAGTCTGTATTGTGCCAGTGCTTCACCTTGTTTCGCTGCTCTTTTGAGCCACTCAACGGCTTTCGGAAGGTTTTTTCTCGTTCCATTGCCTTCTATATAGCATATCGCAATGTTGTATTGAGCAGGTGAAAAGCCTTGCTCAGCGGATTCCTTATACCATTGTACGGCTTTTTTCATGTTTCTTTCAACACCACTACCTTCTTCATAACAGATTGCGAGATTGTATTGAGCACGCTCGTTGCCTTGCTTAGCTGACTTGATGTACCACTCAACAGCTTTGGCCAAATCTTTTTCAACGCCTTGGCCGTTTTCATAGCACAAAGCAAGAGCAAATTGTGCCATGTCATGCCCAAGCTCAGCATCTTCAGCATATAGCTCAGAGGCTTTTGTCAAGTTCGGCTCACATCCTATTCCGAGTTCATAGCATTCGGCACATTCTAATAATTCATGTGCATCAGGTGCTTGCTGGATATTGGTTTGCCCAATAATTGATTCTTCAAAGATGTCGTCCTGTAAGGTTGTGGTGTTCCATGAAATACAATTAAGACCTCCTCCTCTTCTGACAGCTTCCAATGCAGGGATGCCTAAAACCTCACAGTCTGGCATCGCATTGCTGATTTGTTCAAGAGCTTGCT
>CAMZEK010000020.1 GCA_947305795.1 uncultured Bacteroidales bacterium
TGCTCATCGAGCCGCTCTTGTCGAGGATAATCAGGTTATAGACCTGCGTCTTTGCGTTTGTGTTGCTTGTTTCCATAATCTGTTGTTTTATTGGAATCTAAAGATTTAAGATTTAAAGATTCAAAGATTCAATAATTTAGCTGAACAACTTCCAACTGATTAAAACTCTAGTTTGAAATTATTGTCTTCTTTAAGTTGGTCGTAGCGTTTCTTGTTAAACGAGAAGCGAGTGCCTTTGCGGCGGCGGCTGTCGTCGTCCGAACGGGCAGCGGAGTAGGAGGGATGTGATTCGGCAGCGATGCTCCCAAACAAGGCCCCGATGTCCATGCTGCGCATCTCGCGGTGCTCTCCAAAATAATGCCTTTCATCGTCGTCTTCCACCTCGTCTAGGATGCCGGTTTGCAAGATTTTCTTGTAGAAATTGCGGCGGTCGAACTGCACACCGAGGATGGCTTCATAGAGGCGTTGCAGCTCCGGGATAGTAAACTGATCGTCCAACAGCCCGAAGCCGATGGGCTCGAAGTGGATGTCCTTGCGCAGCTTCTCCATTGTCTTTCTTAGGATATAGTCGTGGTCGAAAGCCAAGCGCGGCACCTCGTTGAGGGCAAACCATTGCGCTTTAGCGGCATCGTCGCCCCCTTGCACCTCCGATTTCTTTGCCAAGGCATAGAAAGCAATGGTGATGACACGGGAGCGAGGGTCGCGGTCGACATCGGAGAATGCCCCAACTTGCTTGATATAGCGCAAGTCAAGTCCCGTTTCTTCCCTCAGCTCCCTCAGTGCACCTTGCTCTGCCGTCTCGTCCATGTTGAGGAAACCACCAGGAAAAGCCCAAGCGCCTTTGTAGGGTTCCAAACCTCGCTCGATGAGCAGCACTTTCAGGTCGCGCCCGTCGAAGCCGAACACCACACAATCGGTTGTCACAGCCGGTCGAGGATAGTCGTAAGTGTATTTTTGTGTTTCCATATTGTGTAAATTTGACGCAAAAGTACAACTATTTCCAAAACCCGCAATGGAAAAATGTGTAAAATTTACACTTTTATTCTAGGGTGGATAATAACCTATTGGGATTCAGATGTTTGTTATGTGTAATTTATACACATTATAAACAAATTCAATCCGCCACATCGAAGTTGCAGGATTCAGCCTTTTTATTGACGGCACCGGGTTTGTCTTGTTGCTCGATGATGTCGGTAATCACCTCTGAATGAAACATTTCGTCGACAAGCTCATGTGTCTTCGTGTTTTTTTTGTGTCGTTTCTTGTCTTTTTCCTTCCTTTGTGCAACAGCATCCTTCATTTTTTGGTTGAAGCTGAGCAAACGCAAATAGATTCGATAGAGCCTTTTCTCCCTGTCAATCAGTGGGATAAGGATGGAATTGATGATGATGCTGAACAAGATGACCGCAAAGACGATGTTTCTGACGAAGTGCGCCATCTCTATGTCGGGGATGTAGATGAGGGCTTGTGTGGCCAATACCGCCGCCGTCAATCCTTTGGGATTAAGGGCCGACATGAAGACCAATTCTTTTTCAGGGATGCCTTCCTTTCGCGAGATGGCAAAACGCACAGCGGGAATACGGATGATGAAAAGCAACATGCTGATTCCCAGTCCGATGACGATGGGTTGCCATTGGCTCAGTTGGATGGAAATACCCACGTAGATGAAGAAGAAGGTTTTCAGCAGCAAAACCAGCTCCGAGAACAGCGAACGCTCAGTTTCGTTCAGGTTGACAGGCACTTTCTTGATGAATTTCTTCAGCCAGGCGTTATAAATGCTGTCGATATTGGCCAAACCAATGCCAAAGGCGAGGGCGGCGATGGCGCCACTAAAGCCCATCCATTCGTTGAGGCCGTAAATGATGAACACGAATGCAGGTGTGGTCAGGATGGAGTATTTGATGTTGCGGACTTGGTCCAAAATAAGAGCCCAAAAAATGGCGCCGAAGAGACCCATCACGGTGGCTAAAATGAACGAAGAGAAGATGTTACCTAAAATCGCGCCGAATTCAAGATGCTTGCTTTTGACAGCTTGCATTAGTGCCAAAGCCAGGACGATGCTGAACACGTTTCCGATAGCGGCTTCAAGGATGAGCATAATGGCGGGTTTTTCAGACATTCGCATTTGCCTGACGATGGGAATTACCACTGCCGAGGCTGTGCCGCCCAACATACAACCCAAAATCATGCTGACCACAGGATCCAAGTTCAACGCCAGCCAACCGAAAAGCCATACCGCAAAGGCGGAAAGGATGAAATTGAAGGCCGTAAGCTTCAACGCACCTTTGAAAGAGTCTCTCAATGCGCTGAATCTCAACTGTGTACCACTTTCAAAAAGAATGGTCACCAAAGTGATGCCGGAGAAAAGGCTGCCAGCATTGCCGAGACTTTCGGGCGAAACCCAATGGAAAACGGGGCCGATGAGCAGGCCGATAATGATGAGAAAGAGTACGTCGGGGATGCGTTTGCGGCTGAAGATTTCGCTGAAAAGGTGTGCAGTGAAGATGAGTAGGCCGATGATGGCGATGGTTAGGCCGATTTGTCGCGACGAGCTACTATTGGCCACTTGCTCCACCATGTTGTTGACAATAGTCGGTTCAGTAAGACTGTCGATAACCTGCGTCAAGGTGTCGTTAGCCCTTGATAATGTGTTTGTTGTGGGGATAAGGTCGGTCTGCATCATGGCTTTAGGGCTTTAGTTGAACAGTCTCCAATTGATACCAAAGAAAAACTTGCTATCGCGCATGGGGTAGTGGGGAGCAACGAAGCCATTGTGGTTGCCCACAAGCAGCATCATGTTGCTGTAGGCGACAAAAAGGTCAGCTTTTTTCACCTTGATGGAGATGGCTGCGTCGATGAAGGGGAAATTGCCGATTTCCACGTCGTTTTGTAGATAGAACAAGTGGGTTGAAGGCATGTAGGCATCGGCGTGATATTTCGTGAAATACTGGACAGTGATGCTCGGTTGGATGGTGGCGGCCTTGTGGAAAAGGGGTTGCGAGTAAGCTACTTTCAGTCTGCCCATAAACAGCGGCAAATGAATAACTTCCTCATTGTTGGCCTTTTGCAGGCTTGCGAAACCTTCCAATTCGAAGCGCCACAGCTTTTGGTAGAAGCTGAGATAGGCCTCGCGGATGCTGAACATGCCGTCGTATTGCGTGGGGCGTGCATCGGTGCCGAAGTAGATGTATTGTGCAATACTGGTCTGCTTGACGCCGATGCTGTATGTCTTGAGATGATAGCTCAGCTCGAAATCCAAGTAGGTCGCGGCACTGAAATCGTTGTCCCAACGGAAATGGTTGGAATAGTAGCTCTGCTCAAACCAATTGGCGCTTTGGCGTTTCACCTCAACATTAAAGGTGGCATACCCCCAGTTTTTCCTAGTCGTTCCGAGAAATTGCTTCCACTGTCCCTTGACGTCGAAATCGCCGATTTGGTAGCCCAAAGTGATGAGTTCGGCTTGCCCTGTGATGCGCGTTGACTTGAACAGATTGACGATAATGCCACCGTTCACGCTAAGCTGTTGGTAGTTTCTTACGGGAACAGTCTCCAACTCCATATAGTCATACCGTTTCACGTTGTAGAAGCTGTGCGTGAGGCCAGCGTAAACGTAAAACGGGATGTCGTCATTGTATTTTTGATAGCCTAAACTGTTCCATTTCAGCGTATTTTTGAATGATTGGATGAAGGTTGAGTCGGTCGTCTTCGTATTATTAAATAAGGTGTCGAAAGGTTGGTAGAAGGCTACAGCAGGGGATGACTCGATGTAATACAACTGATTGCGGCGATAGCTGAAATGATGGCTGAGACGACCTAAAGTGAACTTTCGTGTTTTTGTTTTGTAGTGCACCTCAAGTGAATCAGCGAGTGAATGGATAAGGGTGTCTGATGTAAAATACACAGAATCAATGGATAAACTATCGAAAAGTATGGGGGATGGCGTTTCTTCCTTCACTTTAACTTGGGTGGTTTGGGGCAGCAGATTGAAATAATGCTCCAGCCCCGCGCCAGTCGATTTGATGAAGTTGGTGGCATTGTTGAGGTTGGTGGGGATGACGGAATTGTCGGTCTCGGTGTTCGAGATGTAGGTTTCGTCATTCACAATGCCGCCGTTTTCCTGCATCTCGAGCTTGTTTCGGAAGAAGTAGGCAGTCGCGCCATAACGCTCGTTCTTAGTGAGATAGTGGGCGTTAATCCAGACGTAGTTGTTTTCCGATTTGTTGTTTTGGAACACGCCGGGCGAATAGTCCGAATTGATGGCGAACGATACAAAAAAACGCTGGGAGAACTGTCGCCCGAAACGGAAGTTAAGGTGCTGCTCTTTGTCGCCACTTGTCATCACATAGCGGAGTTCGGAATAGGGTAGCACGCTTTGGTACGAAACCATCTGCCGTTCGTTTTGGAGATAGGCCAAGAATGCAGGCAACTCCATATCGAAGCCAACCTGATGCAGATAGTTGAATCTCATTGACTTATGTGCTAAACCTGTATTGCTTAGCGTGCTGTATATCGTGCTTTCTCTTTCCAATCTCTCGTAGTATGGGGCGTGGAAAGTGAGCGTGTCGATGACCTTGTTGGCGTTCAGAAAAATGCTGTCGAACGAGAAATGATTATAGGTGACGTAAGTGGAATCGATGGGTTTTTCGCGAACGATGCGCGGTTTTGCAGGCGCAAGAGAATCCCTTGTAGGCTCTTGAGAAAAACCTAATATACTGAAAAACAATGCTATAAAAGCGACCAGCAGTTTCCTTGGCATGGGACCTTATTTGGGCGGTAAAATTAAGAAAAAAGGCGGTTGCTTTTACAAATGCCCAAAATTGTGTCAAATGTTGCTGGTTTCTTCGGTGAGGCGGAAAAATGTACCTTGGCTCGTCTGGACGAGTTGGATGGTACCCACCAGAACGAAATCGGCGAGGATGGATTCGGCTTTTCTTTTGTTAAGGCGCGCCAATTGTTGGAATTCCTTCAAAGTAATCTCCTTATTTTCAGATAGATAATGGAGGAGTAGGGTTTCGGGTTCGGTAAATGCGATTTTGGCAGGTCGGGCGAACTTGTCCGATTTCCATACCTTAATTAATACGCTGTCGGCGACTAGATTCTCATCCTTGACACGCACGAAGATTTTGTAATCGCCTTGACTGTCAGGGGCTTTGTGCTTGTCGGTCTTGTCCTTTGGGATGATGACCTCAAGCACGGTCTTGCCGTTGATCTCCCATTCCTCGGTGGAATAGTGCACGGGTGGTTGGCAGTACATCTCCGCCGCCGCCTGAATCATGTGGATTTCCTCATCGGATCGCACGCCGGCAATGGCGCCGTTATCTTTCACCCCAACGAGAAGCCTTCCGCCATCGGTGTTGGCGAAGGCGGCGAGGGAACGGGCGATACGTCGACTGTCGGAAATCTCAAATTTGAAGTCAAGCATCTGGTGTTCGCCTTCCTGAATCAGGTTTTGTATGTGCAGGTCACGGGCTTTCATCGGGCGGCAAAGGTAGTGAATTTTTCGTAGTTCTATTAATAAAGGTACGCTCGGGAAATGCAAAAAAAAGCCAAATGCGACGGAGTGGGGAAGTGCCGAATAAGGCCAGTTTTAGCCCTGTAGAGCGTCCCTGTTTTCTCATTGTATTTTGGTATGTTTTGGAGAAAAAAACGTAAAATAGGGCAAATTTACTTGTGTAATACTATGAATTACAAATCTAAACCAAAAATGTATAAATGATTGAAAAATAATATCTTACTAATAAGTTTACAAAATAACAATACAGCTATAACATTTGTCAATGAATAGTTCAGAGTAAAAATATTGAAAAACAGACAAATTGTTTATATAATACAATATAAATCAATATTTTATAAATTATAACTTGAAGTTATTTAATAAGAAAATTCTTGAGATTAGGATAAAATCGGTTTAATTCTTATTTTAATTATAAATATTTGTTTTTCAATTGAAAAAGTTGTTTTATTTGAATAAAAACTATAGAACGATACTGTTTTATTATAAGGTTTACAAAAATAAATAAAAAACAATTGTGTTTTGTAACAAGAAATGTTTTACTTTTGTAAATTCAAATAGGTTGAAAAATTGAAATTCTAAGCGTTTGTCACCATGGAATTTGTAGAAATGAAAGACCGCATTGCGCACATCATCCGCGCGAAAAACCTGACGGCAGCCGATTTTGCCCTTCGTCTTGGCATTCAGCCGTCGAACATCTCCCACCTTTTGTCGGGACGCAACAACCCCAGCCTTGAGTTCGTCAGGAAGCTGAAAGAAACCTTCCCGGAATACAATTTGGACTGGATTGTATTCGGCAAAGGTCCGATGACGGTTTCAGAGCCGTTCGCTGAACCGAAACCAATGGTTGAGGCTCAGACAATGGAGCCAAAACCAGTTGAAAATGAGGTAGATATTTTTGAAGACACGTTGTTTACTACCGAAAAAACGTCTCCATCGGTTGAGCCGAAGTCCATCCCTTTGCCGAACGAGGTGAAGCGCATCATCATGGTGTATGCCGACAATTCTTTCGAGATTTTGTCGCCGCGATGACGGTTTCTGTATATTAATTAGGTGTGAAAAGGGAAAAATTTGTACTTTTGCGGACTTTTTGTGAAAGTCATGCAGAAAGACGGTTTTTTCGAGCGTTTTGATGAGATTATCCGCACACCGAAGCGGTTTCTTTTGGCTTGCCATGTCAATCCTGACGGCGATGCCATCGGTTCGATGTTGGCTATGTCGTTCTTTCTCAAGCAGAAAGGCCATCAGGTAAAGATGGCTTGCGCCAATGCTTTCCCTGATTTTTTGGCCTGGATGCCTGGAGCGTCTGATATACTTATTTACGAAAAGGACGGTGCGGAATGCGATACGGCTATCGCTGAGGCGGAATGCATTATCATGCTGGACTTCAATTCGTTGTCGCGTTCAGGTATTTTGCATAATGAGATTGGCAAGACACGTTGTCCACGTGTTTTGGTTGACCACCACAGAGATCCTGAGTTAGACCATGTTACATGCTATTACTCAGAGACTTGCGTCTCGAGTGCCTCTGAAATCGTGGCCGAAATCATCTTGCATTATGGGATGGAGAATCTAACTGAACCTGTTGCTACTAGTTTGTTGGTGGGCATAATGACGGATACAGGTTGTTTCTCACACTCCATCTACCACTCCCGCACCTTCGAGTTGTCTGGCATTTTGATGGCTTGTTCCATGCCGTATCCTTTTATCCATCAGCAGATTTACGATAGTTTTACTGAGAATCGGCTGCGTTTGTTGGGTTATGCTATCAACAATAAGATGGAAGTTTTGGACGATTATGCTGTAGCCATTATTTCGTTGAGTAAGAAGGAATTGGAACGTTTCAATCATCAGGTTGGCGATACAGAAGGCGTGGTGAACTTTCCGCTTTCGATTGAAAAAATCAAGATGTCGGTGTTGATTACTGAACGTCAAGATCAAATTAGGTTGTCTTTCAGGTCGAAAGGCAATTTCTCGGTTCATGAATTGGCCAATAAGCACTTCAAGGGTGGCGGCCATATCAATGCGGCTGGCGGAAGCACCACGGGCATCAGCATGAAAACAACCATCAAACGGCTGAAAGCCATTCTGACTGAATATGAGGAACTGCGTTATGATGAATAAAGCTAAATATTTGATAGTGTTGGCTTTGTTATGGCTTTTCTCGTGCGGAGAGGAACCTAAACAACCTGTTTCTATTCCGAAAAACGAGATGAAAAGCAGCATGGAGAAGGCCAACCGCTATTTGTTGAACGAGGAAGAGGAGGAGATTGAAAGCTATGTACGGCGCCATGGTTTGGAGATGGTTGCGACAGGCACTGGATTAAGATATCAAATTCTCAAGCATGGCGATGGAAATCAAGTGAAAAAGGGCGATAAGGTCAGTTTGGAGTATGAATTGTGTTCCCTTGCTGGAAACTTGTTTTATTCCTCTGAAAAAGACGGAGTTAAGTCGTTCGTTGTGGGAGAAGGCAATGTGGAGTCTGGTCTGGACGAAGCGATGAATTACATGCATTATGGCGATGTGGCCAAGCTCATTATTCCATTTCATTTGGCATACGGTCTGCATGGCGACGACAACCGCATTGGCGAATACACTACTTTGGTATATACGATTAAAGTTAATGATAATCAGTAAATTATGAAAAAGAATTGTTTGATTTTTACCTTGATTGGTCTGATAACAATGGCATTTCTGACGTCTTGTAATCAGAAGTTCCCAGGCTACAAGCAAACGTCGGATGGTTTGTATTATCGGTTTTACAATCAAGACCCGTCGGCTATTCAGCCGCAACAGACTGATTTCTTGAATTTGGACATCGCTTGCTATCTCCACGATTCTTTGTATTATGATTGGAACCAGTCAAGTAATGAGGTGTATCTGCAACTCTCTGAGCCTCACTTCAAAGGCGACTTGCAAACGGCCTTGGCCATGATGCGTGTCGGCGATTCGGCTTCGTTCTACATCAAGGCGGACTCCATTGCCATTCATTACTATGACCAGAGTCCTGACTCGGTAGGTTTGAAAGCTGACGACTATTTCCGCTATGAGGTGAAATTGCTTGAGCTGAAGTCGCAAGAGGAATTTGAGAACGATATTGAAAAGACGAAACAGGAGAAGATGGATGCTTCAAGGGTCAAGTTTGCAGCTTACATTGAGGCTAATGGCATAAAAGTAAAACCATACGAATCAGGTATTTATGTTGTTACTACTGAAAAAGGCAAGGGCCGTTGCCCCGTGAAAGGAGAGAAAGTTGAATTGGATTTTGAAGCGTTTTTGCTAGACGGAAAGTCGATCGGTTCAACCTTCGGACAGGAAGAGAAGTTTACGTTTGTGTTGGGTGAGGGTTATGTCATCCCGGGATGGGAGGAGATTGTTCCGAAGATGCACCTTGGTGAGCGTGTGCGTGCCTACATTCCTTTTGAGATGGCTTATGGAGAACACGCTGTCACGGGCATTCCGCCATACGCTAACTTGGTGTATGACATTAAGTTATTGAAAATAACGACAGCCGAGGAATTGCAGCGTCAGGCTGAACAGGAACAACTGAAACTGCTGGCTGAATCTGAACGGTCTTTTTGGCGCTATCTTGAAGAAAACCAAATCGTAGAGCACACGAAAACGGGGCTGTTCTATTCCAAATCGGTGATGACGCGAGGTGCGAGTCCTGAGCCTGGCATGACGGCTCGTATTACTTTTGTAGCCTCTTTCCTGGATGGAACATTGCTTGGTTCATCCGAGCCTTTGGGCGGTTTTTACGACGTTCATTACGGAGAGGGTAGTGTGCTTCGTGGCTTGGAAGAGGGCGTAGGCATGATGAGAGTAGGCGAAAAAGCCCGTTTTGTGCTACCGTATACCTTGGCTTATGGCGAAAAGGGCTACGGTGACATTCCGCCTTATACCAACCTTGTCTTCGATGTGGAATTGCTGGATGTGTTTTTCCCTGAGAAAACTATTGAAAACTAATTATTTATAACTTCTAATCTTTAAACAATGAAAAAGAAAATGTTGTTAGTGGCCATCTCGGCCATGCTTGTCGCAAGCGTGATGAGTTCTTGCGCTGAAAAGTCACCGTATCCGGGTTACAAGCAAACCGAAAGCGGAATGTATTACCGTTATCTCACTCAGAATGAGGGTGAAACGGCCAAATTGGGTGAAATCGTCGAAATCGACTTGTCGTATTATCTGATGAGAGAAGAAGGTGATTCGCTGATGTATGCGACCAGCACACTTCCAGAGCCTGCCTACGATCTCGTCCGCGAGTCATTGTTCCCTGGCGACCTTTACGAAGGCTTTACCATGATGCACAAAGGTGACTCCATGTCATTGATTATGAGTGCTGATTCTGTGTTCCGCCGTCAGTTCAACGCTCCTATCATCCCCGACTTTGTCAAGCCAGAGTCTATGATTCGTTGGGAAGTGAAGATGAAGGACATCATGAGTGAGGAGGAGTTCAATGCTCGTCAGCAGGCTAAGGAAGCTGCTAGTTTTGAGGAAGCCAAGAAAACTCTTGACGCTTACCTTGTTGAGAACGGCATCGAAGCCACTCCTACCGAGTCGGGATTGGTGTATGTCTGCACTAAACCTGGCAAGGGTGCACAACCTCAAGCTGGACAGAATGTCAAGGTGCATTATACCGGCAAGTTGCTTGACGGAACTGTGTTTGACTCGTCAATTGAACGTGGCGAACCCATCAGCTTCCCGATAGGTTCGGGTTATGTCATCCCTGGCTGGGACGAAGGTATCGCTTTGATGAAAAAAGGTGAAAAGGGTGTGCTTTACATTCCGGCCAATTTGGGCTATGGTAGCCGTAATGCAGGTCCTATCCCGCCGTATTCCAACTTGATTTTTGAAGTGGAACTTGTTGATTTCGAGTAAAATGAGCAAATTGCAAAAATGTTTTGCCCTTAGTTTGGTGGTCTTGTTTGCAGTCTCCTGCAACAAGACCCCTTCCGTTTTCAAGGGTTTCCAAAAAACCGAGACAGGGGCTTACATGCGTTTCTATGAAAGAAGCGGTTCCGGTCTCTCGCCGCGCCTCAACGATGGCGTGACTTTTGAGATGGCGCAGTATTTCAACGACACGATGCTCTTTGACACCCACGACAGTGAACCCATCGACATCATTCTGGAACAAGCATCGTTTGTGGGCGACGTGACAGATGCCTTGCTTTCGATGCAAGTCGGCGATTCGGCGCAGTTGGTTGTGTTGTCCGATTCCGTGTTTGTTTCCATCATGGGCATGGAGGCACCAGAGGAATATGCTGGCAAGCCTATCTATTACGACCTGAAACTGCTCTCTATCAAGCCGTTTGAAGAGATTGAGGCTGAAAACAAGCGTATTGCTGACAGCCTGCAAGCTGAGGAACAAGCGTATTTGTCAGCTTTAAAAGATGAAGCTGGGGCCATTGTAACAGAATCAGGATTGATTATTTTGGAACAAAAAGGCAAAGGCAAGGTCGCCCAAATGGGTGATTATGTGGACTTCGACTTCTTGATGTGCGACCGTGACGGCGATACGATAATGTGTTCCTATGGCATCGAGTCGGTGATCATGCAGTATGGTGAGGAGGTCATCTGTGAGGGCTTTAACGAAGCTTTGGGCATGGTACCTCAGGGCGGCATAATGCGCTTTGTGATCCCTTCTGAATTGGGCTTTGGAGAGGATGGCTACCAAGGTGTTGTCTCGCCCTTTGAGCCGATTGTGGCCAAGGTGACCATGAATGAAGTGATGGACAAAGCCGCATACGAGGAGAAAACGGCTGCTCGCGAAGCTCAGATGGAAGCCTTGAGACAACAGCGCAGTTCGATGGAGAAGGAACTGATTGAGTCGTATCTCAAGAAGAATAATATTGAAGTAACTCCTACGGAATCAGGGATTTACATTATCAATGATATGGAAGGAACGGGCAATGTGGCTCAATGGGGCGATATCGTTGCTGTTCATTACATCTTGTATAACCTGAATGGAGACCAAATAGAGTCGAGTTACGATTTCGAGGAGCCTATACGTTTCAAACTTGGGCAGGGGGAGATGATTCCTTGCATCGAGGAGGCGTTGATGACGATGGCTCCGGGTGCGAGAGTTACTGTGGTCTCGCCGTCGGAATTCGCTTTCGGAGAGTTCGATATCCACGAAGACTTGCTTCCAGCCTATTCACCGTTGGTGGTTGAGCTGGAACTGGTGGCGATTGAATGACGCACTTGTACGCAACTTGTATGGAAAAGGGAAACAAATCTAACACAAATCTTGGACAAATATTTATTTCAGATTTGTGCCAGATTTGTTTCCTTTAATAAACACCATTTCATTCCCTAATGACCTTATCCGAAAACACTTTTCCATCTTTCAAGGTGACCCGCATGGTATAGGTTCCCGAAGGCAAACCATTCATTTCCAGCGTTTCCAAACCATTCCTCTGCGTTCTCACCAACCGCCCTTGCAGGTCGTAAAGCTCGATTTGCGTGGGCGTTACGTCGGGGGAGAATTGCAGGTGAAGCTCGTCTTTGGCGGGGTTGGGGTAGTAGGCGTAGGGACGGACTATTATGTCTCCATCGGTTACGCCGCCTACTGTGCCGTCGTGGTAGAGCATGAAATAGACCCAGCCAAGCTTGTCGTAGTTGCCATCCATGATGGCATACCCGCACCACGTCACGCCTTTCTCATCCCCAGCGGCGTTTTCAAACACATTGGGGGATTCGAGCGGCGGCAACATGCTGATCCCTGTTTTGCAGAAGCGTTTCCATTCCACATTGAGGTTGATGTCCATCTTCACGATGACGACGCTTTCTTCTGGAAAACCATATTCTTTATATATGAAATAAACGGTGCCGTCATCCATCATCTTAAGCCCCATTGGATATCCTGAGCTGTAATACCCGTGATTGTCGTTGAATACGACATAACTTTTCAGTTGCGCAGTGTGGAGGTCGTACTTCGCCACGGCTACACCGCAATCTTGCGTCATGGCATAGAAATTCGTGTCATGAGTGTATTCAGCAGCAACCAGGACATCATCCCCACCAACAGGAATCACTTCCGTATTATTGTTGATTGTGAGATAGTCATATACATACACATACAGGTTACCTATGGTATCAGCGAGAATAAGCTCACTGTTCAGGATCCTGTTGAGGGTAACGGTGTTTTTATTGAAAGTGGAGTCTATCATGTCGACAGGAAGGTTGTTGTCGTAAAGTGACGACAAATAATGCCATTGGTAGTATTGCAGGGGAGAATCCTTGAGTTCCCTTAGGGGATTGACATCGGGCATTTGATTCTCAATCAGCAAGGCCTGATGCTTCAGCGTACCGTCGAGGCCGATGCGGACGATGTACTGATCGGAGAACATTTGGTCACGCGGCTTGAAGTATGTCATGACCAGGTCGCCCCTGCTGTCGATCAGGGAACTGTAACGGCCCTCCCATGTAACACCTTCGCAGACAGGGACTACAATGTCCTCCTCGGGGTTTGCCAGGAGGTTGTCGTCGGTGAAATGGGATATGCGCACGAAGGAGCTGTCGCAGTCGTTGTGATACTCGAAGGCGGCCCTGATATTGCCCTCGCCTTGCGGATGACGAGCCAAGAACGTAAAATGCTGGCTTGTGTCCGCCACGAACAGCGAGTCAACAATGGCTTCTTGGGTGGTGGATGATATCTTGTAACACGTCCTGCCGAAAGGGACACCATCGCCGTTTCCATCATCCTCATAAAGATAGACATCTATGATGTGGTCGCCGTCGCGTTGCTGCATGGAGTTGTAGATCTCATAGAAAAAATCCGTCTTGTCGTGGTATTTGAGCCAGTACAGATCACGGTATAGGGTTTGGGCTTGTAAGGCAGATGCCATAAGGACAAGAGCAAACAGTAGTAGATTCTTTTTCATGGGGTCAGAGATTTGATGTTAAATCAACCGTTAGGCATTGGCTAATAGACAATGAGTGTTGTTTCAGGATTGTAAGCTTGGATTTCTCCAAAGCAGAGGCCTAAACTGCAGAGGCCTGCGAAGAATAATGTTTTTTTGTTCATGGTTTTGTGTGTTTAGAGGTTAAAACTTGTGTGATTGAATTTTTATGGAGCAAAAATATTCCGCACACAAGGGTATCCAAACCCCTGTCCAAAAAATACCATGTTGAATTTTTTATAGATTATTGATAATCAGCAGTATAAAATATACTCCGTCCAAACAATTTTTTTAAAATCCAAATGCTGGATGTTTTCTTTGCCAATCTTTAAGGCGAAAAGTTGAGTCATTAAGGGGTGTTTTCCATCATTTTGCGCACCCTCCCACGTACTTTGTCGAGTACACTGGTGCTGATGCCGAGTAGTGAAGCCTCTTCCACTCGTGGCAACTTGTAACGGGAAAGTATGTAAACTTGTTGTTCCAAGTCGCTCATTTCTGGATACTTTGTTTTCAGGGTTTCTCTAAGGTCGGGATAAAGCTCGTCAAGCAGCTCCATTATAGCTCTCAAATGGTCTTTACCTTCAAATAGATTCTTTTCCAAATCTTTAAGAATGATTTTGTCGCCTTGGCCTTTCAGATAGCAATCTAACTTTTGCATGGCGTGAAACTTGTCGGTAAGCAAATTTGACAATTGCAGATTTTGGTCATAGTAGCGTTTTTCGTGTTCTGCATTGTGCTGAATCAATTCCTTGTTTTGTTGCATAAAGTGGAATAAGTTGGCGTTGATTTCGGCTTCTTTTTTGTTCCTTTGGGCGGAACGGTAAAGAAACAAGGCGACAATGCCTAAAAAGAGCACGATTCCAATTACTATAATACGTTGTTTATGAACAAGTTTTCGATTCATAGTGTTTTGCAGGTTTTCGTAGTCATATTGTTTTTGAATGCGGTAAACAGATTTTTTTTCAAAGCTGGATTGTATTTCAGACGTTAATTTTTCACGCATTTTAAGGTATTGAAGAGCCGAGGTGTTATTACCTTGGCTTTCCGCAAAACGAGACAAAGCGCCATAGGCTGAAATCTTTGTTTCATTCTTTACGTTTGCTTTAGGTAATACATTTTCCAATTCTTGATAATAGTATATAGTAGAGTCTTTTTCACCAAAAGCGTTAAACACTTTCCCCATGTTGAGGTAATACAAGGTTAGTTTCGTACTGTCAGACTTGTCTTCAGTTTGTCTTAAACAATCTAAAGCTTGCTCATATTTTCCTTGTAATCGAAATAACACAGCATAATTATTCAAAGTTCTTTGTTTCGCTTTGACAGCATCTGAATGTTCTGAGTAAACAAGTCCCTGCTTTAGACATAATTCAGCATCATCATATTGTTTTAAAACAATGTAAGCGATAGCTTCTATATTATTTACGAAAGCACGTTCAGTATAGAGATTTCCAAACTTGGTATCGGCAGACTTCAACATAACTATGGCTTCCTCTTCCATGTAATCTGAAAACAGCATTTTTCCCATCCAATATTCTGCCTGCGCCACGGCAAGGCTGTCCTGTGCACGTCCGCCATAATGCTCCGCATCCTTGAACGACTGCATGGCGGCGGTTTTGTCGTTGTAGTGTTGCTGCACGAAGCCGCTGTAGAGGGCGGCGTGGGCGGCCTTGTCGTATTTCATTTTCTTGGCGTAATAGGCGGCGGCGCGCTCCAGTTCGGGGCTGGTGGAGAGGGTGGGCTTGTCGTCGAAGAAATCGTCATCCATCAGGGGCGGGATGTCGCTGCCACGGTCGCCAAACAAGGCCTCGGCCTGCAACAAGGCCATGTCCATGCGGTGCTTTTCGTTGAAATAGACGGGCATCCGCAACACGCTGTCAATGAGGCGGGCGGTGCTGTCGGGCAGGGTGTCAAACAGCCTTTCGGCACGGCGCACCATCCTCCGCGCCTCGCGCTGCGGGCTGTGGCAGGCGGCAAGGGAGAAGGTCAAAATCACCCACAACAAAACTGTTATGCAATGTCGGAATTTCATGGCTGTTTGTCCTCAGTCTGCCCATCGGAAACGGAGACAAATACCTCTTTATCAGCATAATAAACATCAATCGCTGCAATCAGAGCGGCGAGGCTCCACACGGGGACGGCCAGTTTGTCGGTGTCAAGGAAGTTGTTGAGGAAGCCGTGCACGAAATAGCTGATGAAGGCAAGCGTGGCACCCAAAACCAATATCTTGGCTTTCTTGTTCTTGCAGCGTTTGTAAGTGGTCAGGCCGCAATAGACTGTGACAATAACCAATATTGCCATCAAAAGCGAACCTATAAGCCCTTGTTCAGCCAAGGGGCCGAAGTACTCGGAGTGGGCATTGCCACCGTCGCCGGCATTGGTGCTGATGATGGTCTTCTCCTTCGACATTTGATATGGCGCGTAAACGAATTGGTAAGTTCCTGGGCCCCAACCGAAAACAGGTCGCTCGTTAAACAATCTGAAGGCTGATTGCCAACGGTTGATGCGTTCAAGGTTGGAAGCGTCGGTCGAGATGTTGGTGATGGATTGGATGTTCTCCACAAGGTCGCCGGAAGCGTCCTGGTTGTTCTTTTCCAAGGCGTCGATGATTTGGTTTTGGAAGGCAAAGAAAAGTCCGACCAAAACCACAATGACAGTCGCCACCCAGCGGAACTTGATTTTTAACAGCACGCACACCAGTACGCCAAAGGCAGCAATCATGCTCACCCATGCCGCACGACAGTTGGAGAACATCAGGGCGAGGCTCAGCAAGGCAACTACGCCAATGATGATGATACGTCGGCTCGTTTTCAAGCCAGGCAGGAAGACATAAGTCAAGGCAAGGATGAGATAGATGGCCAAAGCAGCACCGTAAGCTGTGTGGTCGTTGTAAAATGGCGTCATTACCCAGTGGGCCGAGTCGCCGTCGAAGCCGAACTGAGCATGATGTATGATGGTGTAAACGCACACGATGCACAAGCTGGCTATGTAAAGCCAAATGAACAGGTCTATGTTTTTGGGCTTCTTGAACAAGATAGCACAAAGGAAGAACGAGGGGATAACGAACCAAAGCCTTGACAACATGAATTTTAACGACACCACAGGCATCTCGCTTGTGATGGTCGTGACCAACATCCAAATGAACATGCAATAGATGACGATGGCGATGGGATGGTGCGAGATGCGTTTGTCGTAGCTTCCGTCATAGAGCATTTTGGCAATGAATAACACAAGGATGCCCATCAGGAGTGGCTCAGCGGGTAGTGAGATGGCTAACCCCGCTTCCAAAGCTTTCAGATTGACGGAAAGAGGCACACAGAAAGCTGTGAGCAACAGTACTTTATCCAACGAAAAGATGTAGAGAAGTAGCACGCCCAGCACGATGGGCAAGGCAAAAAACAGGTAGGTGTTCTTTTTGACGACGAAGAACAAACCAACTGCGACAAAAAGTGCCGCAATGAGGTAAAGCCAAGCTATTTTTGCTTTTTTCTCCACAATTTATTTGTTTTCAATCACGAAACGCTTGCGGTTCTCAATGATGAAGATGACCAAAATGGAGAGCAGCATGGCTCCCAAACCGCTCAATGCGACCACCACCCAACGAACGGGGAAAGCTTTCTTGTCGGCAGGGAAAGGCTCGGTGACGATGTTGGAGTAGGTGAGGTTGGAGTTGAAGAAACGCAGGTTCTGCTCGTAATCCTTCTTAATCAAGGAGTAGGTGTTGGCTTCAGCGATGATTTTGGTCTCCAAGTCAACGGCGTCGGCACCGTATTGTTCAAGGTTTTGTTTCAGATCTGTGGCTTTGGACGAGCCGTTGATGAAGCCACGGGTCACTTCACGGAGTTGGCCGGAATAGTTGAGTACGCCGTAGTTGGTGGCAAGGTCGGTGAGGCATTGCTTCAGCGAATCGATGTCTTTTTGCTTCATCTTGAGTTGCAAGTCGTACATGGCCACCACTTCGCCAACTTTTTGTGTGTGAAGGTTGTGTACCTTCTGGTCGTAGAAGTTAAGGATGTCCTTGGCAATGTTGCAAGCTACAAACGGGTCTTTGTCCATGACGGTGATGCTGACGGCTTCGTAGGGTGTTTTGCCGATTTTGATTTTGCTGCGGTACTCGTTCAGCATGTAGGTCTTGGCAAATTTGTAGTTTTTGTCAATCTTGTAGTCGGTCCAAAGGTCATACTTCTCAATGATGGAGTCTGTAATGGACTGTGAGTTAATGATTTGTAGCATTTGTTCCGTCTCGCTCTCATCCGAATAGGGGCTGATGTTGGCGGGATAGGCCACGGCTTCCGACTTGTAGAGTGGCGTGATGAACATCGAGCTGGAGAAAATGGCTCCGCACAGCGCAGCCGCTACGGTGATGATGATGATGTGCCATTTCCATTTCAGGATGATCTGAACTAAAGAAAGGTTGTTGAAGTTGTTATCCATGATTTGATTGGTTATTTTCTGAGTATTGTGATTTTCGGTTGATTTTATGCGTAATTCATTCTTTTTCAAGATGTTTCCCTTTTCTATCTGTGGCCGCCTCTGTTTCGGCCTCGCGACGAAAAAAGTCTTTCGATCGGTCGTAGGCCACAATGCAGAAAATGAGCAGCAGCAATGTACTTAAAACGGTAACTACCACGATGATCCAGCGCACGGGGTAGGCTTTTCGCTCGGCTTGGAAGGCTGAAGTGACCACAAACTTGTGCGGGATGAATTCGGTGGCGTCCACCTTGGCTTCCTCGTATTTAGACTTGACCAAGGAAAGTTGTAGGCGGTCGTTGTCCAAGCGCTCGTTGATGGCGTAGGAGGCACCGCCGTATTCGGCCAAAACATCCAGTTGTTCTTGTATGTTCTTGATACCCTGATTGTTGCCTTTTCCGAGTTCGACGGCAAGCTGTTGGCTGAGCATTTCCACCTGCGACTCATAGTCGAACACCCCAAGCTTGCGCAAGGTGTTCAGCGAGTCTTCTAACATGTTCATTTCGGCAACGAGGGTGTTGTATTCCTGTTCCACAATGCGAAAAGCCTCAACTGCCACTTCCTTCTGCATTTGGTTCATGGTGCTGTCGAAGATTTCAGCGATTTCGTTGGCGATGCGGGCAGAGAGCGCGGCATCGGAGTCCAAGACGGTGATTTTCACAGCGTTGTATTCCGTGCGGCGGAATTTGATTCGGCTATCATACAGTTTATTCAGCCTCGTGTACGGATACTTGCTGTCAGGTCTGATGTCGTAATGCTCCATCAGGTTGAAGCGGCTGATGACCTTGTCACGCACGCGGTTGGAGTTCAGCACTTGCAGCATCTGCTCGGTTTGCTCGTCCTCGCCGAAGTTCATGATGTCCTTCTCCGATTGGTAAGTGGTGCTAATCAGCACTTTGGAGATGGAATTGCTGGAGGTGGGGTAGATGATGGTTGTCGATTTGTAAAGCGGCGTGATGAAATGCCGCGAACTGAAGATGACGGCCAACACTGCTGCAGCGGCCAAAATGATGAGCAAAGGCTTGCGGTATTCCACAAGAAGCTTGCATAAGTATTTGGAACTGTAGGTGTTGCGACTTTGTTCGTCCATAATTTCGTGTAAAATGAGAGGTCAAAAGTAGGAAATTCTGTTGAACTGGCAATCAAAAAAGTTGAGTTTAGTCATTTTTCCCTTTGGGGATGACCAGACCGACGATTTCCTTAAGGCTCAACAAACGGGTGAGGAAAATGGCGCTGCAATTGATGGAAAAGGCGATGAGGAAACCTATCAACCAATTGATATTCAGTTGCTTGACGAGCAATGTGACTATTACGATGGTGGCAAGGAAAATAAGAATGTGAAGCCAATAACGTCCGCCTATTTCCAATTTCAGGATGCGTTTGGCGAGAAGGTACTGCAAGAAAGCTGTGACCGCTTGCACGGAAAGGCTGGTGCAAGCCGCGCCCACAGCCTTGAATCGCGGTATGACGATGAGATTCAGCAAGATATTGATGGCCACGCCCGCTGCCGCCACAAGGTTGAGCTGTTTGAGGCTACCGTTGGCAGTGAGTAAGGTACCGAAGACGTAAGTTGTTGAAAGACAGAAGAAACTTCCCATCAGTATGGGGAAGACATTGGCGTATTGCCCGATGCGCATGAGATACGCGGTTTCGGTTTCGGCCTCTTCAGGGTTATACATCATCAGCATGATTTCCTGACGGTAGAAAATGCACATAATCATCACGATGCCTGCCATGGCCACGATGACATTGAACGAAGTCTTGACTAAATTGTTGAGTTCCAACTTGTTTTTCAGTGTGGCGGCAAACATGGGTAACAGCATGATAGCGAACAAGTTGGATATGTTATTGCCCGCATCAAAAAGACGGTAGGCGCGGCTGTAGATGCCGGCTTGCACACCTTTGTCGTCCAAGAGGCGCTCCAAAAGCACCGGCTCGATGCGGCTATAGACGCTCATCAGCAAAACGAGCAAGGCAAAGGGCAGGCTTTGGCGCAGTATCTCCATGAAAAACTGGAAGTTGATTTTGAAGTCGAGATGCTCAACATGGCGCAATACGATGGTCAAGGCGAAAATGAGGGTGCAGACATAGGCCAAAGTCTGGGCTTGCGAATACCAGATGATGTTGAACTTCTCTCTCGGGAACAAGCCGCTCCATAGCACGAGGCACATGATGACGATGGCCAACATGCGGTCGAAGACGCTCAAAATGCTGTCCTGCTTGAATAGTAGCAAGCCTTGTATGTTCGACCTGAGATAGAGGATGAATGACAATAGGATTTGGTTCAGTCCGCACCAGCATAACAGCTTGAATTTCAAGCCTTCGTTGTAGCCGACAAAATAGCCTACGACAAAGATGACGACGGCATAAAGTAACCCAAGCAGCAGCTTGATTTCGGTGAGGCCACCGAAGTGTTTCGAAAGGTTTTTTGGGTCTTGCGCGACGGCACGGCTATTGAAGTTGGTGATGCCGAGGTCGAGCAATATATAAAATAGGTAGGAGAAGTTGAAGATGGCCTGATAGGTGCCATAAGAAGCGTCACCAAGGATGTTGGCCACTTCGCGATCGATGCCGAGAATCCAGAACGGTTTCACCAACAAGTTGAGAAACAACAGGAAAATGATATTTTTGATGAAACGGTTCTGCATGGCTTGGTCGATGTTCGGGCCACAAAAGTAGGAAAAAAACACTTTCAAGTGAGATTTCCGCCCCCGTTTGAGAAATTATGTGTAATTTTACCCCTCGAATTTTGACACTGAGCGATGAATAAAGAACAAGAAGATATTGAAGTATTGGAAGAGGAAATCGTTGAGAATGAGAAGAGTCTGCTGCTTATCAACGACGATGTGAATACTTTTGAATACGTCATCGAGACCTTGATGAAGGTGTGCCACCATACCCGCGAGCAGGCCGAAACCTGCGCCTGGATTACGCACTATAAGGGCAAGTGTGCCGTCATGCATGGCAGTTTTGATGAACTGAAGCCATATTACGACATCCTTCTTGGCCATCAACTCACTGTCAAGATTGATTAACAGGATAATACAGATGGCAAGTTATAGTGCATTGGAAATATTGGCCATCCAGCAGGCCTATGAAAGTATGCTGGCCGACATTAACTCTTCCGTCAATGCGCCGGAGCATTTGGCGCTGATTGACAAGGCTTACCGTTATTGTTTGGACAAATACGACGGACGTTATCTGCTTTCGGGCAAGGCCTACATGTTCCACCTTATCGACATGGCGCGTATTGCCGTGGTGGAGGTGGGTCTGGGCTACATTTCCGTAGTCGCAGCCTTCCTTCATGGCATTGACTACAAGAAGGGAATGAGTATCAAGGAGTTGCAAGAGGAATTTGGCAGGACGGTGGCCATCGTGCTTGAGGATTTCAGCCAAATCTCTAAGTTGGACACGGAGAAAGTGGCTTATAACTCTGACACCTTCCAAGTGATGTTCCTATCGCTGGTTGACGATATGCGTTCGGTGCTGCTGAAAATTGTGCACCGTGTGTATGACGTTCGCAATCAGCACGATGTGGACCCTGACCGCCTTGCGAAGTATTTCCACGAAATCAAATACATTTATATTCCTATCGTTCACCGGTTGGGTTTGTATAAGTTAAAGGCCGAGCTGGAGGAGAAGCTGATGCTTTACGAGAATCCGGCGCTGTTTCACGAGATTGAGGCCAAGATTCAGGCCACACACGAGGCGCGCAGGAAGACCGCTGAGGATTTCATCTCGCGCATTTCGGAAAGCATTGATGCGGAGTTGGAGCGCACCAAAAAGAACGGCAAGCACAAGTACGCTTATACGGTGAAGTGGCGGCTGAAGTCGATTCCGTCGATTTATGCCAAGATGCGGGCGCAAAATGTGCCTTTCGAGGAGGTCTACGACCTGATGGCGGCACGTATCATCATCCGTTGTGCTCTGAAAGACGAACAAGAGTGCTGCTGGAGCGTATATTCGGCCATTACCAACCTTTTCGACCCTATGCCCGAACGTCTCCGCGACTGGATCACGAAGCCGAAAGCCTCTGGTTATGAGTCACTTCACACGACGGTAAAATACAACGACAGGCTTTGGTTCGAGGTGCAAATCCGCACTGAGCGAATGGACGAAATCGCCGAAACGGGGCAGGCGGCGCACTATTTATATAAAGGTGAGAAGGAGACCTCGGAGGAGTGGCTTTTGAATGTGCGCGAAGTGCTTGAAAATCCTGGTTTGGTGTCGTTTGAGAACTCCTACAGGAAACTGTACAAATCGGATAAAATATTCATTTTCACGCCTGAAGGCGACCTGAAGCAGTTGCCCATCGGTTCCACAGTGCTTGATTTTGCCTATGAGGTGCACACCCGCGTGGGCGAGACCTGTAACGGTGCCCGCGTGAACGGCCGCATGGTGCCCATCCGCCACGAATTGACCAACGGCGACAGGGTGGAAATCATCACTAGCAAGAAGCAATCACCGCGTGCCGACTGGCTCAATGTAGTGGTCACGGAGAAGGCCAAAAACAAGATTCGACGTTATCTCAAGGAGGAGGAACTGAAGGAGTCGGAATTGGGTAAAGGAATGTTGCAAAGACGGTTGAAGAACTGGAAACTGCCGTTTTCAGAGACGGTGGTCGAAATGCTCGTGAAAGAGTTCAAACTGGAAAACTCGTTGCAGCTTTATCACCAGATTTCGACTGAGAAAATCGACATTGCCGTCGTGAAGCATTTCCTGACCTCGAAATTGGGTGAGAGCGGGGAGAGGTCTGAAAGGCTTGCGCCTGAGCAGATTGCATCATCGAAAAAAGATAATGCAACTGAGCCGGAGGAGTGCCTTTCCATCGGCGAGGACATCGACAATGTGACCTACAAGTTGGCCAAATGCTGCAATCCTATCCCTGGCGATAAGGTGTTTGGCTTTGTCACAAGCGACGGCACCATCAGTATTCACCGTGTCAACTGCCCGAATGCCAAGAGTTTACAGCAACGCTATGGCTATCGTATCATCAAAGTGAAGTGGTGCGGCATGGAAAGCGGTGGCTCGCAGGCTACCGTTAGCATCTATGGGCGCGACGTGATGGGATTGTTGGGAAAAATCACCAAAGTCATTTCGGAGGATTTGCAGGTGAACATGAAGAACATTGTGTTCAACTCCGACAAGGAAGGTTTCTTTGAAGGGAAAATCGTGCTGCAAATCACGGATGCCGAATCGCTTGATCAGCTAATGAACAAAATCAAGGCCATCGATGGTATTATCGATGTAGTTAGAATTGATTGATAAAAAACTAGAAATCAAAAGTTTACAATATGAAGAGAATCGGTTTAATCCTTGTTTCGGTTCTGATTTCTGGCCTGGCGATGGCTCAGGAAGTTCAAAAAGTGTATGGCATCGACCGCGAAAAGAAAATCATTATCACGACGGGTCGACTCCATGAAGGCATGAAGCCCTATAAGGAAACGCTGGAAGTCGATGGCGAAACGTATACCCATTATCGGAGCGAAATGCCGCTCATCATGGTTACGACGGACGGTCCGATTGTCAACTCGCCCGCCGTGCACGGCATCATCAGTGTGGCTGACGCTGATGGCAACGTGATTGAGATGCACGCTGGATTCAAGATTCGCGGCACTTCATCGCAACAGTACGACAAGAAGTCGTACCGCGTTGAACTGTGGACCGATGCGAATGGAACGGTGATGGCCGACACCACCTTCCTTGGACTGCGCAGTGACGATGACTGGAACCTTGAGGCGATGTGGGCGCAGCCCCTCCGCCTTCGCGACAAAGTGGCCAATGAGCTTTGGATGGAGATGTATACGTTGCCCTACGCCGAAAACGAGCCTGATGCCTTGCCGGGCATTCGGATGAAATACGCTGATCTGTTCATAAACGGCGAATACTTAGGTGTTTATGCCTTGACTGAACGCATGGATCGCAAGCAACTTGGTCTTCGCAAGTACAATGGCGAGATTCGCGGTGTACTATATAAAGGTAATGGCTCTGGTGCCCCGACCTTTGAGAGTTTGCCAACCTACGACAACACCCAAGACACTTGGGACAACTACGAATGGGTCTATCCCAATGAAAGCGACACAGCCATCAACTGGACTCATCTATACAGCTTCACCAACTTCGTGATGAATGCCTCCAACAATGTGTTTTACTCGCAGTATTCGGCTCAATTCGATAAGGCCAACGCTATTGATTATTACCTGTTTATCAATGCGTTGAAGGCTATGGACAACATGGGGCGCAACTTGTTTTTGGCCCGTTACAAGAAATCGAGTACCTATTTTTATGTGCCATGGGATTTGGATGCCATTTGGGGCTTGGACACCAACGGCAACCAGACGAATTATTCGGGCGACATGATGAGCAATGGTTTCTTCGACCGCTTGATACAAGACTGCAACGATAATGGTTTTGTGGCGTCTGCACAGACGCGTTATAATGCCCTCCGAAGCCATATTTTGACCACGGAGCATATTATGGAACTAGTTCAAAGCCAATACAATGAATTGGTGGAAAGCGGTGCCTATGACCGCGAGCATGAGGCTTGGCCCGAGTTCTCCGTTGATGAAAGCCAACTCAGTTATTTGAGCAATTGGTTGGACAACCGTTTCCATTATCTGGACAGTGAAATCAATGCGAGTTGCGGGACTTGGGGCATTGAGGTTCCTGAGCCTGTCGAAGGACCGACTCGAAGTGTTGAGATCTTTCCGAATCCTGTCAAGGATAGAATCAATATTCGCTTTGCAGAGACTGGCGAGGCTTCCGTCAGACTTTATGACATGATGGGGCGACTCGTGTATTCCTATGCTTCAAATGCGCAGGCCGTTGTTATTCCCACACAAGGATTGAGGCAAGGCGTTTATACTTTGGTGAGCATTTTTGGCGGGAAACAGCAGGTGAATAGGGTGGTGGTAGAATAAGGTTTTACTCTACCATTATCTTAAGAATTTCTACATCCGTTTCCTTCATGCCGAGGCGTCCGAGACAGCCGACGTGGTCGATGGTCTCTTCCACGTCCTTGCCGATGATGCCGTCGCCACCGAGGAGGTTGTCGCCCTGTTTGCTCATCGCGTAGCCGAGGATGCCGGCTTCCACTGAGAGGGCGATTTTGCCCGCGCAGGAGGGTTTAGCGCCGTCACAAACGATGCCGGCGGCCATGCCCAAAGCGTTTTCCAAAGTGTGTTCGATGACTTCGAGGCTTTCGCCCATGAGATAGGCAATGCCGCAACCCGAGGCACAGCCCGCACTGACGGCACCGCAATAGGCCGACAATCTGCCGATTCCAGTCTTTTGGTGGATGGCGACGAGGTTGGAGAGCGCCACGGCGCGATACACACGGTTCTCATCGATGTGGTACTCATCGGCGTAAGCGAGGATGGGCAAACTGACGGTCATGCCTTGGTTGCCACTGCCCGAATTGATGATGACGGGCATCTCGCAGCCACTCATGCGAGCATCAGAACCTGCTGCGGCCCAGGCTCTTGCCTTGATGCGGACATCGTTGCCGAAGCTCATGATAGTGCTGCCGATATTGGCGCCCCAGTTGTTGTTGAGGCCTTCCATAGCGATGGCCTTGTTGCACTCGATTTGTGGCTTGATGATGGGTTTAAGGTCTTCAATATCAACGGTATTGGCGAAGTCGAAAATGCCTTTCATGCTGAGGCAACTACGGTCGGTGAGTTTTGTTGCGCCGCTGTCGGCATAGCCCGAGTCGAACAGCACCTGCTCGTCTTTTTCCGTATGCACGATGTTGGTGTGGAACCCCGCGATGCGCACGCTGGCGGAGTGCTCCTCAGTATATAAGGTGACCGTTACATCCAATTGGGCGACGACGTTCAGCGGGATGATGGTCATCAGTGTATTGTCAAGGAATTCAGCGATTTCTTTTTTCTGCTCTGGCGTCACTTCGGCGATGACCTCAAGAGCCTTCTTGGGGTTGCCGGCCACGATGCCTGCAGCGACCGATGCTTTCAGGCCCTTCATACCCTTGGTATTGGGCACGATGACGCTTTTCACGTTCTTGATGATGTTGCCGCTGGCTTTGATTTCCACACGCTTAGGCATGGTGCCAAGCAGCTCGTGTGCCTTGGCGGCGGCATAGGCCAAACAGATGGGTTCGGTGCAACCCATGGCGGGCACCAATTCTTCCTTCAGGATGCTCAGATAGGCATCGTACAGACAATCGCTTTTTTCCATTGCAGACAAATTTGCCGCAAAGGTACAAAAAGAGGCGTTTAAATGATAAGAATCTGTCAGATTTTGCATCAATTGCTCCGTGAAACCTCCACTTTGCTGATTTCCACCTCGTTGTTCTCGGAAATCAACTCGATCCAGGTGTTGTCTTCGCTGAACCATTTGTAAAGCGAGCCGATGCGGAAGATAAAGGTCTTTTCCTCTTCCACAGCGGCGATAGGCAGCACGAAACCACCGTTCTTCCCGCCGGTGCCACCGAAGGAGACGATCATCGGGAAGGTCTTTTCGGGATGCGGGTTTCGCACCTTGATGATGACGTAGTTGGAACGGCGCACAGCAATATCTATCTTGTTGAATTCAAAGCGTTTGGCTTGACCGGCACCTAACAACGTAGGCTCACTGTTCAGCTCGTATAGCTTATTCTGTTCAATGATTTCGCCGATGCGGGCAATCATCTCAGTTGGATAGGTTTCCAAGCCCAATTCCTCGGCCTTGGTGTAGGCTTCGATGGCCTTGTCAAAAGTGTTGCTCTTGAAGTTGGCGTCGCCCTCCTTGATGAAGGCGTTGTATTGTGTTCTCAGTACCGCAATGCGGTCATTTTCAGCCTTTTCAGCAGCTGCAAGTTGGGCAGTGGCAGTAGGGTCTTCGGGTTTGTAAACCAAAGCGGACTGGTAGTGTGTGATAGCCTCGGCGAACTTTTCTGCATTCATGGCCTGGTTGCCGGCATTCATGGCATTGGCGAAATGTTGTTGCAGCTCTGCAGCCATTTGGGCAAAGATGCCGTCGATTTCCTTGATTTTGGCTGAAGCAACGGCGTTCCCTTCATCGAAAGCAACAATCTCCTGATACTTTACCTTGGCCGTGGCATATTCTTGTTGATTGAACATGGCATCGGCTTCGTCCATCATGGTCTTGATGGTGGCTTGACGTTCCGCTTCGGCGGCGGCGAGGGCTGCCTGACGAGCGGCTTCCTCTTCTGCTGCTATACGTGCGGCTTTTTCAGCGGCCAACCTTGCGGCTTCTTGCTCTGCGGCGATTCTTGCAGCTTCTTCCTCGGCGGCGATACGCGCAGCTTCGGCCTCGGCAGCCAATCTTGCAGCCTCAGCTTCGGCGGCTAAGCGTGCAGCTTCCTCCTCGGCAGCAATGCGTGCGGCTTCGGCTTCGGCGGCCAAACGCGCAGCCTCCGCTTCGGCAGCCAAACGTGCGGCTTCTTCGGCATCCTGTTGAGCGATGAGCGGGTCAAGGCGTGAAATCATGTCGGTGGCGTAGGCGTCGCCGGAAACAACAGCCAAGGCACTTTGGTACTGTGCTTTAGCCTCACGATAGGCCTTGGCTTCATAGAGACGGTCGGCCTCGGCGATAATGCCGTTGTAACGGTCGGTGGTGCTTTTTGCGGCTTGGTATTCGTTGCGTTTCGTGTTGGCGTTCAAGTCGTTGGGAAAGAGGGTCAGAGCCTCGTCGATTTTGGCGATGGCGGCGTCATAGTTTTTGCGCAAGCCTTGTTGGTTGGCTTCCTCCATGAGTTTGTCGAAACGGGTCATCTTTTCGGTGTAGAGCTGTTTTTTCTGCTTGGCTTCGGCCAATTTTTCCTTGGGTAGTTTGTCGGTGGGAAAAATCTCGATGGCAGTCTCAAACTGCATGATGGCGGCATCGAAATTCTCTTCTTCAAGCAACGTTTCTCCTTGACTCATAGCCAAATCGAAGGCATCTTGTTTGTCTTGTCGTTCCTTCAGGATGGCACGGACGGCCTCAGCTTGGGCGGTGACGTATTTGTCTTCGGGGAAGACCTTCAGCGCAAGCTCATATTCCGAAAGGGCTTCTTCGTACCTTTGCTGGCTATAAAACTGGTCGCCAGTGTCCAGGTGGGCGTAAAATATTTCTTGACGAGCACCGTCCTCCTGGATTTTCTTCACCGTCTCGCTCAGTTTCTGCTTGGCGGTAGGGTCGTTGGCTTTCTGCTTAAGGGCCATCTCATAATAGGTCTTCGCGCTGATGTAGTCCTTGGCGGCGTATTTGTCGTTGCCTTTTTTCATCAGTGACTCGTAGGTTTCGGCTTCTTGGGCTTGGACGAAGTTGGCACTCAGCACGAGCGAGGCGCCAAACAAAATCGTGAATATGAATTTTTTGTGCATAGAAATCGATTTTATCCAATATTAACGAATAAACGCGATAATTATTGTATCCATTATATTTTTCCGTCCTTAATGGCAATGGTACGATCCGACATGGCGGCCAGTTCGGGGTTGTGCGTGACGATGACGAAGGTCTGCCCCATCTCGTCGCGGAGGCGGAAAAAGAGCTTGTGCAGCTCTTGCGCCGATTTCGAGTCCAAGTTGCCGGAAGGCTCGTCGGCCAAGACCACGGCAGGCTCGTTAATCAAGGCACGGGCTACGGCAATACGCTGCTGTTCGCCACCTGAAAGCTGCGAGGGCTTGTGATCTTTCCTCTCGGTAAGGTTCAGGTACTCAAGTAGTTTCATGGCTTTTTCACTGGCTTCCTTTTTGCCGATGCCAGCGATGTAAGCAGGAATGCAGATGTTTTCGATGGCCGTAAACTCGGGTAATAGGTGGTGGAACTGGAACACGAAGCCGATTTTCCTATTGCGGAATGCAGCCAAAGCCGTGTCGTTCAGCTTGTTGACTTCTGTGCTGTCGATGAACAGCTGCCCTCGGTCGGCCTTGTCCAGGGTGCCTATGATGTGCAGCAACGTCGATTTTCCTGCACCCGATGCGCCCACGATGCTCACGATTTCTTTCTTGGCGATGTGCAGGTCGATGCCTTTTAGGACTTCAAGGCTGCCGTAGGATTTGTGTATACCTGTCGCTTGAATCATGCTTGATCAATTTGGCAGCAAAAATACGGATTATTCCTCAATTCTCGCGTTGGGCATTTCGTCCAAAATTCGCATGGCTTGGTCGTAGTCCTTGGCGAAGACGTACACGGTGGCGTCGCCTTCGATGGTGCCGGCGGCCCAACCTGCTACGAGGCTCTCCTCCTGGAAATTGCGGATGAGAAATTGGATGCCGTTTTCCTCCAAGACGCTGCTGATGAACTCCGCGTCAACGAACGATCCCGAATAGATTTTCTTGAGTTCGTTTTCCATAATAGTAAGTTTGGTTGATGCGGCAAAGTTAAGCAAATTATTTCTTTTCGGCATCAATATTCAGCATCACAATTGCAAATAGCATAATAAAGGCGGCCACCCATTGCACTGGCGAATACATGGTTTTGTTGACAATATAGTCCAACACCACGGCAGTGATGGGATACATCAGTTCAAGGAAGGTGGAGAGCGAGGCTTTCACGTGGCGCAAACCGTAGTAATACAGGAAGATGGCTCCAGATCCAGTGGTCAGGCCGATGAGGGCAATGAAGAGCCAATTGCGCTGTGTCACTTGCGAGAAGTCACCGATATGGCCTGCACAAAGGACGATAACAAGCATGATGAGCGTCGTGAAGCCGTAGCGGAAAAAAGTGGAGCTGACGAAAGAATAATTGCCCAAAATCTTTTTCGAAAACACGGTCGAGCTACCGAAGGAGAAGGCTGCCAACAATGACAGCATGGCCGCATAAAGCGTGGTGATGCCTTCAGTGCTGAAGTCGGGGAGCGACCAGCCGAAGGTAAGGAAATAACCTGCGATCAGGGCAATGCTGGCCCATAATGCAAAATGCTTTTTAATCTTTTCTTTCAGGATGATACGCGCCAAAATGACGGCAAACACAGGTTGCAGCTTCTGTAACAGCACGACGACAGACAAATGGTTGAAATGCAACAGAAACAGCGACTTGACTATGGCCAAGGTGCCCAAGGCTCCACCAAAGAGGGCGATGAAAAAGAAAAATAGGAGGTCGGAGCGCGTCATAGTCTTCAGATGGCGGTATTCCCTGAAAAAGAACAGATTCATCAATAGGAAAGGGAAGAGATGGATGACGAAGACCACGAAGGCGGTGTTGAGGTTGTAGAGCTGTGGTGTGAGCAATATGCCATCAACACCCCAAAGCATGGCGGAAACGGCCACAGCTATGGCTCCGCCGATTCTTGCATTGTATTGATTCTCTTTCATTTCAGTAGTTTATCGTTGGCGCAGGCCTCTTTTTCCCAACGCACGCACATGATGATGGAATTGACCAAATAAACGATATACATCATTGTGATGGGGAAATTGCCCGCCTTGATGTACATGAAAATGCTGACGCAGTTGATGGCAATCCAAAGCCACCATTGTTCGCTGAACATCCTGACCATCAGAATCATGGCCACGACTTGCATGACGGCTTTGGCGGCATCGGCAAAAGGTGCTAGATCGTTGGTGAAACGTTGCATGAGCCAACCTACCGCAGCGGTGCCCACGACAATGATAGCCAAACTGATGATTCGCGCCTTGTTCGTCATGTGGATTTTCTTCACTTCGTGGGTCTCGTGGTTCATGTTTTTCGACCAGGTGAAGAAGCCCACAAACTGCATGATGAAGTTGTAGACTGTCACGCCAAAATCAGCGTAAAGTCTCGAAATCAAGGTGATATAAATCATCAGGCAGCAGTGTATGAAACCGAAAACATAGTTGGATAGCTTGCCCTTTCCACCCAAAACCACGTTGATGATGCCGCAAGCCGAGGCTACGATGTGGATCCAATAGAACTGGTCGTTGGCCTTGTCGTACTTGAAAAGGATGGACATCACCGTGACAATAAGGCACACGCTGACGAGCCAAATTATATCGAAAGGCTTCCAGCCGGCGAGCTCTTCTTTTATTAAGGTTTTGATTTTCTGCATGTTGTTTTGGATTGTTGCAATTTTCGCTGGCAAAGGTAGGGATTTATTTCTTCTTTCAGGGTTTTGTCCCGCATTAATCCAAAAAAACAATATGGAAAAAAGACAGCCGACCTACAGCCGACTGTCTCTTTCCTGCCTTGTTGAGATGTAGTGCACTACGTCTTAACAATCGTTATTTATCTGACCACCAATTTTCTATAGCACAATCCCCTACCTTCAGCAGTAATACGTAGTGTATAGATGCCAGCAACGTTCGGGGCGGCGATGGCTTGTACAGTTGTGGCGCGTAACCTCTCCACCAAAACACCCAAAGCGTTGATGATTTCAATCTGCACTTTGCCAATGTCCTCAGTCGAGCTGAGACTGACGTTCTCACCTCTTGCCACGGGGTTCGGGAAGACTTGCAGGCTGTTGGCCCATTCATCCGTTCCTGTAATGCCACGGAAGTGGAGGACGTAAGGCTCTCTCAGGTCGCCCACGATGGCGTTGTTGCTGAAGTTAATCTGCTCGCTTGCGCCATAAACTTCCTCGCCCGTTGTCGTGTCATAGAGGCAGAAGTTGAGTGCCTCTACATCTTCGCCCGTGATAGTCAGGAAGGCTATGTGGCGGTTCAGTGGTTCGATGTACATCAGCCTGACGCTGCCACGACAATTGCCGTTGGCAAAGGCGGCCAGCTCGTAGTTGCTGCTGGTCAGTTCAACATCGTCGAGTTCTAACACAGCTGTGACGGTCATGTTGTCGGGATAGGCATGCATGTCGGGTACCCAGTGGTTGTTCTCAGCAGTGATGTTCTCGGCAAGAGTCTCTCCCTTTGCATTGGTGGGATACACGAGCGTAAAGTTACCACTACCGTTCGACTTGTAAAGTATTCCCATACCAGGTTCGATGGTCGACAGGGTACCCATCCAGCCCATGCCATCGTAGTAGTTGGCATAGCCGTTTTGAGCCTTTACCTGGTCTCCATTGGCGGGTGTGATGCCCGACATGGCCGTAGTGACGCTCATCGAAGCGTTGACGGGATAGCCAATCCAGTTCCAGCCCGGGCCGACGGTGATGGGATGCGCCGAAACATTGGTCTCTGATCCTGTCATCTCCACTGTGCAAGGTGCAGCGGTCTTGATCTTGTAAGTCGATTCGTTGTCGATGCTGGCGAGCATTCCCATCCAGCCCATGCCTTCGTAATAATTCACATACTGCTGTTGCGACTTGATCTGCACGCCATTCGTGCCGAGGCCGTCTTCTAGGATTTGGAGGCCGTCGATATCGGTTTGCTCGATGTAGGTCGAATACCAGTTCCAGCCGGAGGTGAAATCGGTCGTCTGCACCACTTCGCCGTCGATGAAGTTGAGTGGCAGCAGGTTGCTCGGGTCGCCGATGGACTCACCGGTGGAGAAGCTTAGGCTCGTAGAACAGTCGAGGTCGAGGACCTGATTAAGGATGTGGTCGTAGAGTTGGAAGGTGATTTCGTCGCCGTCCTCGTTGCCATAGACGGTGAGCACGAAGTAGAGTTGGCCTTGGTTGGTGCGCAGCTCTTCAGCCAGCCTTGCGCTGCCTCGGCATTCATTTCCGTGGAAGGCTCCGATTTCCCACGAGGGGCTGTGCTGCTCAACGCTGTCGATCATCACGAAACCCGTCACGGTCATTGAGTTGGCGTAGGCCTCGGGGTCAAAGTTCCAGTGGAGACCGTCGGAGGCGAAGTTGGCCACATAGTCGCCCCCCTCGGTGACGATGAAGCTGTATTCAGCCTCAGACGAAACCTCTTCGCCGTTCTTCATCCAGTTGATGAAGGAGTGGTCGGCGTTGGCGATGGCGGTCAGGGTGCAGGTGGAGCCTGTGAGGTATGTTCCACCGCCGTCGACGCTGCCCGACTCCGTTGGATTGGCTGTAGCAGTGATGTTGACATAGGCACTGACGATGAAATGGGCTACAAACGTAGCGTCTTCAGTGACGATGAAGCTATAGGCCAAATCGTTGGAAACCATAGCGTCGTCTCGCGTCCAATAGAGGAAGTTATAACCAGCGTTGGGCGTGGCTGTCAAGGTGAGACTTGTGCCATAGGCCCAGATGCCTGCTCCGCTAATGGAACCGCCTTCAATGGGATTGGCGGTGGCGACAATCTCGTAACTCAGGGCGAAGTTGGCCACATAGTCAGCGGCTTCGGTGACGACAAAGCTGTATGTCTCGCTTGTGGAAACTTCTTCCCCTTCTTTCGTCCAGTTGATGAAGATATAGCCCGTGTTGGGCGTGGCGGTCAATGTGGCTGTCGTGCCGTAGTCGTAGGTGCCGGCTCCTGTCGCCGTGCCGCCCTCGGCGGAATTAACCATGACATTGATTTCGTAAGCGTTCAGGCTGAAGTTGGCGACGTAGTTTCCAACCTCGGTGACGATGAAACTGTAGCTCGCATCGGTCGAGACCACGGTACCGTCTTTCGTCCAGTTGACGAAGGTGTAGCCTTCGTTTGCCGTGGCGGTCAGGGTGGCCGTCGTGCCGTGGTCGTAGGTGCCTGCCCCGCTTACTGTTCCACCAGTGTCTGGGTTAGCTGTGGCCGTGATTTCGTAAGTGTTAAGGCTGAAGTTGGCGACGTAATTTCCAACCTCGGTGACGATGAAACTGAAGCTCGTTTCGGTCGAAACCTCGATGCCGTCTTTCGTCCAGTTCAAGAACGAATAGCCTTCGTTGGCCGTGGCTGTGAGGGTGCAAGTCGCATTGGGGAGGAAGCTTCCGCCGCCGCTCACCGTGCCACCCTCAGCGGGATTGGCCGTGGCTGTGACCTCGTAACCAACAAAACCGAAGTTGGCCGTAAACGCGGCGTTTTCAGTGACGGTGAAAGTGTAGGCCTCACTGGTGGAGACTTCCGCGCCGTTCTTCGTCCAGTTGATGAATGAATAGTTCTCGTTTGCCGTGGCGGTCAAAGTGACTGTGGTGCCATAACCGTAGGTGCCTGCTCCCGTAGCCATTCCACCCTCGGCGGGGTTGCAGGTGACCGTGATGTCGTAGCTCACGACGAAGTGGGCCACAAACTCAGCCGCCTCTGCAACGGTGAAGGTATAAGTGGCGTTCTCCGAAACCACCGTTCCGTCTTTTGTCCAATGCGAGAAGGCGTAGCCAGTGTTGGGTGTAGCCGTAAGGGTGCAGTCGTATCCTTCCACGTAGAAGCCTGTGCCTGAAAGGGTGCCTCCCTCGGCGGGGTCGCAAGTGGCGGTGATGGCCACCGGGTCGGTGCAGTTTTCAATCATGTTCGTGAAAACGCTCCACCCTGAATTATTCTGATAATCACTTAATGTACCGCAGGGAACGTAAACGGGGATGTTTCGAATCGAATATTCAAAAGTGCTATAAATATAGGGAGGTGTCTCTGGACGTACATAAATGGCAGTGAAACCACTGCAACCATAGAAAGCTGCTGTGGCGATAGAGGTTACGGAGCTTCCAATGACCAAAATGCCAGAGAATCCGCTGCAACCTTGGAAAGCTCCATTAGGATTGCCGCCACCGATACTTGTAACGGAATTGGGTATGATCAAATCGCCCGTGAGACCAGAACAATTTTTGAAAGCGCCGTTTCCAATCGTGGTCACAGAGTTCCCTATGGTCAGCGTGCCTGTGAAACCGCTGCAATTGGAAAAAGCACCGTTTCCGATTGTCGTCACGGATTCAGGGATGGTTAGGATTCCCGTAAAGCCGCTGCAACCATAGAAGGCACTTTCGCCAATCGTGGTCACAGAATTCCCTATGGTCAGTGCGCCCGTGAAACCAGGACAACTCCCGAAAGCGCTTTCGCCAATCGTGGTCATGGATTCAGGGATGGTCAGGCTGCCCGTGAGTCCAGAGCACCACAAGAAAGCCCTTTTCCCTATCGTTGTCAAAGCATTTCCAAGGGTTACCCCTGTGAAACCGCTGCAAGACTCAAAAGCCATTTCTCCGATTGATGTTACGGAGTCAGGGATGACAAGGTGGTTTGTGAAGCCATTGCAATTGTAGAAAGCCCGGTCCCCAATCGTCGTCAAAGAGTTCGAAAGGGTCAGGTTGCCCGTGAATGATCTGCAATATTGGAAGGCCTTGTATCCAATCGTGGTCACTGAGTTGGGGATGACCAAATCACCTGTGAATAGGCAACGTGAGAAAGCACCATCTCCAATCGTCGTCACGGAATTGGGTATTACAAGCTCTCCGGAGAGTTCGTGGTGGATTGGCCATCCGATTTCTATGCGTCTATTGAAAGCATAAGGGGGGATGACCTCGACGGTGTTGCCGATGTGCAATGTGGTCAGCGACGAACACTCATCCAACCAAGAGCTATCCCATGAGCTGGCTCCCGTACCAGTGATATTCCAATGGGTGCCTATACTGCAGTTGGTCGCGTTGTAGTCCAAAGTAGTGATTCCTGAGCATCCTTTGAAAGCATAGTCCCCGATATACTCCACAGATGCGCCAATGACCAAAGTGCCAACGAATCCTGAACAACCCAAGAAAGCCCTCTCTTCAATCGTTGTTATCGACTCTCCTAGGTACAACGCTCCGGAAAATCCTGTGCAGTTCATAAAGGCATACTCTCCGATGAAGGTGATGGTGGAAGGCAGTATCAACGAGCCTGTCAGACCCGAACAGTTCTTGAAAGCGTTCGCCGCGATTCTCGTCACTGTTAAGGAACCAATTACATAGGATTCGCCGTTCCAGTATTCTAGTATGACTGTCTCGGGGATGACGAGTGGACCGGTGGCATTGGTGCCATCGGCGTGGCCGGTTACGGTTACGGTTTGGTCATCGCTGTTGAAGGAATAAAGCAAGTCGCTGGGTGTGGTGTTGAAGTCGATGCCGCACTTGCGTTCGGTGTCATTGGCGAAGGCACAATTGGTGGTTGTGGCGTTCGTTTGCAGGTCAACGGGATGGGCTTTTGTCATGTTCGCTACAATGAGCAGCAGGATGAACAGGACAGCTTGCAAAGCCCTTTTCAGTTGTAAAATTCTCTTTTCCATGTTGTTATGTGTTTGTTGTTTGTATAAGGTCTGGTTAAATTTCGAGTTACTTAATTTGGCAAAGTTAGAAAGATTTTGGAATTGAAAACCAGAAAGGCAAGGATTTTTCGGTGTGATTTTCATTTTTTCCCTATTTTTGCCTTTCAAATCATCAAAACTAAATCATCATGAGATTATTACTGATTAGCAATTCGACCAATTTCGGCGAGAATTACTTGGCATGGGCCACGACCCAGATTGAACTATTCTGCTTGCAGAACCATATTAATAAGGAGAGCCGCATTATCTTCGTGCCTTTTGCGGGCGTCAACATCGGCGGCAAGGCCTATCCTGAGAGCTATGATGCTTACGAGGCCAAGGTGAAGGACGTGTTCCGCACCAAGTTCGGCTTGGAGAACTTCACTTCCGTACACCATTTCGACGACAAGGTAAAGGCCGTCAACGAGGCCGACTGTATCGTGGTGGGCGGCGGCAACACCTTCCACCTCGTGGCCGAGATGCACCGCTATGGCCTGATGGAAGCCATCCGCAAACGCGCCCTTGCCGGCGTACCTTACATGGGCTGGAGTGCTGGAAGCAACGTGGCTTGCCCCACGCTTTGCACCACCAATGACATGCCCATTGTGCAGCCCGCTTCGTTCGACTGCCTCAATTTGGTGCCGTTCCAAATCAACCCGCATTACCTCGACCCACACCCCGAAATCGACAAGATGATCAAGCATGGAGGCGAGACCCGCCAAGACCGCATCAACGAGTATCTTGCTGTCAATCAGGATAGAGTGGTGGTTGGATTGCGCGAGGCGACAGCCCTTTGGGTGACCGACGGCCAAATGATGCTCAAGGGAGGCAAGAAGATGATTGTCATGCGCTACGGCAAGGAAGCGGTCGAAATCGACCCGAACTCCGATGTCACATTCTTGTTGGAAGGACAAAAAGCATAAAGCTATTCGAACACACTACGATCTTCAAACACGGCCAATCGTCGCTCTAATGGGATGGCTTTGCGACCACCTCTATTGCCTTGGATGAGATAGGGGGTGGCATTGTTGCCGAGGATGTCGGTGAAAGCCTTCTTGATGCGCGAGAGGGTGGCGTTCATAGTGCTGCCCACAAAGTCAGTGAGGTTGTCGACGGCTTGGTTTAGCAGTGTATTGTCGCCGTAGGTCGAGATTTGGCGGTAGATGCGGAAAAGCTCTGGTTTGTAATCGTTTAGGTAATTCAACGGGATGCCCTCTTCATGGAAAAGGAAGAGAATATATAGTGCTTTGCTCAAGGCGGGCATTTTCACTTCCGCATTATTGCGGTCGGTGAGGAAAAGGTCGCCACGTTTAGTGACATAAAGTCGGCTGGCTTCGTGGCTTCCTGTGTATTTCAAAACGGTGTCAATCAGTATTTTGTGGAACCCTGTGTAGTTGAGTGCCTCTTTTTCGGCGTCGTTAGGTGCCGCCATCGCTTTTTGCAGAAACCGTTCGTCTTTTTGACTCAAGCCTTGGGGCTGGAGGCTGACGATATGGTCTTTTAGTGCAAAGAAATGTTGCAACGTGCTCAGCGGATCGTCTTCGATTTCGAGGATGAGAAAGTCCTGCTGGTTGTCGGTGTTCTTGTCGCCGATTCTAAAAAAGAATGAGGGTTTGTTTATATTTAAACCATTGGTGTTTAAGTAATTGAGAAATATTTCCTTGGATAGGAAAGCACTGCTCATGAGGTCGATTCCACTGTCGATGAGGTCGAGTTGCTCGTCGGAAAGAGTAGGCTCGATGTAAGTGAGTGCTTGTATGAAGGTGGCACGTTTGCCGTTGAGGTCGTGCATCACTACGGGTAGGTAGAAGAACTCGCGACCGGCATCGTTGAGCAGTTTGCAGATAGAGTCATAGTCGTCCAAAATCCTATGGTTCACGGCTTTGTCGTATTCTGCCTCCACGTAAAGCACGGCATTTCGAGTGTCAAAGTTGAGGTTGGGAATGGAGACAAAATGTGCTTTGATGCCTTGGGTCTCAGGCAGTTCAACGTCGATGGAGAGCAATAGGGAAGTGGTCAGCAGCGATTCGTTAGGGTCAAGTGAGTCGTCGGAAAGGGAAAGGGTTTGAAACAGCCTGAGGATGGCAATTTTTTCGCGTTTTCCAAGGTTTTTCAGCATACCGACGGCGTCAGAGAGGCTGAGTGTGGTAGCTTTCTTGCGGCTGGCTGCAGTGATACCTAAAGTGTCATAAACCCTTTGCAGGAAGTCGATTTCGCCTTGGTTGACGATACCGTCACATTGTACGAGGTCTGAAAGTACTTTTGCCAACGCTGTTTTATGGTTTTCCTTGAATTTCATTGAGTTACGTATTTTTAATTTGGGTTGCAACCTTGCAACCTCTTTCCGTTTTCACAATAGAATGTATTTTTGCGCGTTTTTTTCAACGCAAAAGTAGTAAAAATTGAATCATGTCGAGAGATTATCGGAACGGTCTGACGCAAAGGGAGGTTGAGGAGAGTCGCCGCAAACATGGCGACAACGTGTTGACTCCTCCAGTGAAAGACCCGCTTTGGAAACAGTTTTTGGAGAAATTCAGTGACCCTATTATACGTATATTGCTGATAGCCTTGTTGTTGTCGGTTGCAGTTTCATTATACCAATTGTTCACGGGTGCCGAGGGAATGAGTGTGTTGCTCGAGCCTTTGGGCATTTTTGTGGCGGTGATGTTGGCCACTACGGTGGGCTTCGTGTTTGAGTTGAGTGCCAATAAGAAATTCGACATTCTGAACCAAAGTGAGGACGAGCAAATGGTGACGGTTTACCGTAATGGCTTTATTCAACGCATTGAACGCAAGGATGTTGTGGTGGGTGATACGGTGGTTATTGAGACGGGCGACGAGATTCCTGCCGACGGCACGCTGGTTGAGGCTATCGCCATGCGGGTGAACGAGTCGGACTTGACGGGCGAGCCTTCGTGCAGCAAGACGACCGACCCTGACGAGTTCAAAGAAGAGGCCACTTATCCGTCGAACTATGTGTGTCGAGGCAGCTCGGTGATGGAAGGCCATGGCATGTTTGTGGTCGAGAAAGTGGGCGACGAGACGGAGTGGGGCAAGGTATATCATGGCGCCCAGATTGATAATAAGGTGAAAACACCGCTCAATGAGCAACTTGACAAGTTGGGCCAAGGTATCACGATTGCGAGTTATGTCATCGCCGTATTGATTGTTGTACTGCGTCTGGTGATGTATTTCACCCATCGTGGTGACCTGCCTTTCGATTGGATGAGCTTTGCGCGTTATCTGTTGAATACCTTGATGATAGCTGTGACATTGATTGTCGTGGCAGTGCCTGAAGGCCTCCCGATGAGTGTCACGCTAAGTTTAGCTCTAAGTATGCGTAGGATGTTGGAAACCAATAATTTGGTTCGTAAGATGCACGCATGTGAGACCATGGGTGCCGCCACGGTGATTTGCACCGACAAAACCGGCACGCTTACCAAAAACCGCATGAGCCTTGGCGACAGCCTCATTTTTGGTCTGAAGAATAGCCGAATCGACGATTCTTATACAGGTCGGTTGGTGGCAGAGGGCATTGCGGTCAATTCTACGGCATTTTTGGATTATAGCGACAAACAGAAGGCGAAAGTCATCGGCAACCCTACCGAGGGCGCACTGCTGTTATGGCTGTTCGATAACAATGTGGATTTTGTTAGAATTCGCGACAAAGCTAAGATTGTCAGTCAGTTGCCGTTTACAACGAAATACAAATACATGGCCACTATCGTCAAGACAGCTTTTTCGGGAGAGTATGTGCTATACGTGAAAGGTGCCCCTGAAATCGTGATGAAACGCTGTGCTGTGGTTAGGATGGCTGACTGCGAGGCGGATATGCAGGAGGTGATAAATGAGGTGGAAAACAAGCTGCTTGAGTACCAAAACAAGGCAATGCGTACTTTAGGTTTCGCCTACAAATACCTCACCGAAGAAGAAGTGGAGAAGGTGTTCTCCAACGGCAAGCTGATGATTGAGGACTTGTGTTTCCTTGGCATTGTAGGCATCATCGATCCCATTCGCGACGATGTGGCCGACTCGGTGCAGGAGTGCATTGACGCGGGCATCGGCATCAAAATTGTGACGGGCGACACCCCTGGAACGGCGTGTGAGATTGGTCGACAAGTTGGATTATGGAAAGAGGGTGATGATCCTAATCGACAGATGATCACGGGCAAAGAATTCAACTTGTTGACTGACGACCAATTGCGCGACCGCATCGCCGACTTGAAGATCATGTCAAGAGCGCGACCTTCCGACAAAGAGCGCCTCGTCAGGCTGTTGCAGGAAAGAGGAGAAGTGGTGGCCGTGACGGGTGATGGCACCAATGATGCTCCTGCCCTAAACAAGGCTCAAATCGGTCTCTCGATGGGCGACGGCACCTCGGTGGCCAAGGAAGCTAGCGATATCACCATCCTTGACAATTCCTTTAAGAGTATCACTCGTGCCGTGATGTGGGGTCGCTCGCTTTACCTTAACATCCAACGCTTTATCCTGTTCCAGATGACCATCAACGTGGCGGCTTGTCTTATCGTGTTGCTTGGCGCGGTAATGGGCACTTCGTCGCCGCTCACCGTTACGCAGATGTTGTGGATCAACCTTATCATGGATACTTTTGCAGCAATGGCTTTGGCCTCGTTGCCTCCTGATATTAGCGTCTTGAAAGACAAACCCCGTTCGCGCGATGCCTTCATCATCACCAAAGACATGAGCCGACGTATCTTTGGAACAGGTTTGGTTTTTGTGGCGGTGTTGTTCGGCTTCATTCAGTATTTCATGCATTGTGGCGTGGATACGTTATCTGACTTCTCACTTCGTGATTTCTTTGTCAATTATTTCAACTTCAGTAAGTTGGGAGGTGAGTTTACCCCCAAGGAACTCTCGCTGCTCTTCACCATTTTTGTCTTTATGCAGTTCTGGAACATTTTCAACGCCAAGGCGTACCATACCAACCAATCGGCACTGAAAGGTCTGCTCGACAAGGACATTCGCCGTGGTTTCGGTCTTACCTTATTAATAATAGCCATTGGTCAAGTCCTGATTGTAAACTTCGGTGGCGAGATGTTTAACGTGGTGCCGATTGCCTTTGGCGACTGGGTTCGCATCATTATCGGAACTTCGCTCATCCTTTGGATTGGTGAGATTGAAAGGTTGGTAAAAAAACGCATCCAGAATTAAATTCCTATCGTAAAAATCCTTACCTTTGCAGCCCAATTCAAACAAAGAAAGAAAATGGCTAAACATTTGAGAATTATTGCTTTATGCGGTTTTATGGCTTTACTTTTCGCTTCGTGCGGCAGCAAACCATTGGAAGGCACTTGGGTTGAACCCGCCAAAGAAGACGGCATTGTGGGCGAAATCGGCTTTACGTTGCTGAAAGATGGTTCGGTCGTGCCGATTAATATGGGCTATTCTGAGTTCAATGCTTGGGAAAAAGTGGGCGACAAACTCATCCTCAAGGGACAGTACACAGGCACAAATCCCCATGATTTCGCCGACACCTTGCGTATTGTCGAACTCACGGATACGGAGCTTACCCTTGAGCAAGCAGGCTATACAGTGACCTATCAGCGTAAATAAGCCTTTTGGTAATCAACAGAATTTAATCTGAAATCTAAAATATTGAATTAAATGAAAAAATTAGCTGTTATCGCTTTCGGCGGAAATGCTTTGCTGAGAGGCGGTCAGAAGGGAACCTACAAGGAACAGATGGAAAACGTCACTGAGACCTGCCATTCACTGCTTCCTTTCCTGAAAGAGGGTTATAATTTGGTCATCGGTCATGGCAATGGCCCGCAGGTGGGCAACGTCATGCTGCAACACGAGGCTGGCCATCATCAGTTTGGTGTGCCGGGAATGCCTATCGATTTCTGCGTTGCTGAAACTCAAGGCCTTATCGGTTTCATGATTGAGATGGGTTTAGGCAAGGTGTTCGCTAAGGAGGGCATCAAGCGCAATGTGGTCACGTTGGTGACGCAAGTCGTGGTGGACAAGAACGACCCGATGTTCCAGAATCCCACCAAGCCTGTTGGACCTTATTACACCAAGGAAGAGGCGGAAAAGTATGCCGCTGAGACGGGTGCCATTTACAAGGAAGACCCGAAAGGTCGCGGCTGGCGCAAGGTGGTGGCTTCGCCCAAACCGATTGCCATCCAAAACATTGACATCGTGAAGAACCTCGCTGAGCAGGGCAACGTCGTCATCACCGTGGGTGGCGGTGGCATCCCTGTCGTGGAGAAGACGGACGGTAGCCTCGGTGGTGTTGAGGCCGTGATTGACAAGGACTTGGCTTCTGCCATGACCGCTGTCAACATCAAAGCTGACGAGTTCTACATCCTCACCGATGTGCCGAAGGTGTATATCAACTTCCGCAAGGAAAACGAGAAGGCTTTGGACACCATCACTGTGGCTGAAGCAAAGAAGCATCTTGCTGATGGTCAGTTCACTGAGGGAAGCATGGCTCCCAAAGTGCGTGCCGCCATCCTGTTTGTGGAGGCAACAGGCCACGAGGCCATCATTACCGAGGCTACACGCCTTGGCGACCCGACCTGCGGAACGCGTATTGTTAGGTGATAACCGATTGAATTCCAATAAAAAAGCCCGCCGTTGAGCGGGCTTTTTGCGTTTTACTTGGTCAGTAGCGCTGCGGCTTTCTCAAGTTTCTCGTCCAAGGTTTTCATAGCTGTTTCGACAGGTTCGCCTACAGGCGCTTTCATGCCGAAGTAGAACTTGATCTTTGGCTCGGTACCCGACGGCCGCACAGTGATTTTCGAGCCGCCTTCGGTGAAGAATTGCAGCACGTCGCTCTTGGGTAGCGCGATGGGCGTGACCTTGCCTGTCAGTAAGTTCTTGGCTTCCTGTAACTTGTAGTCGCGGATTTCCACAATCTTCTCGCCTTCGATTTCGGTGGGAGGGTTGGTGCGGAAGCGTTCCATCATGGCTTTGATTTCCTCGGTGCCGCTGATGCCTTTCTTGGTCAGCGAGACGAGTTTCTCTTTATAGAGACCGAACTCCTTGTAGATGTCCATGAGCACTTGATAGAGTGTCTTGCCTTGCTCGGCGGCCCAGGCGGTGGCCTCGGCAATCATGCTGGTGGCGATGACGGCGTCCTTGTCGCGGACGAAGTCTCCGGCGAGGTAACCATAACTTTCCTCGCCGCCGCCGATGAACTGCATCTTGCCTTCGAGACCCAAAATCTTATCGGCGATGTACTTGAAGCCCGTCAGCACGTCGAAACGCTCCACGTTGTACTTCTTGGCCATTTCAAACAACAGCTCGGTAGTAACGATGGTCTTCACAATGTACTCTTTTCCAGTGAGTTTGCCCAATTCGCTCCAGCGTCTCAGCAGATAGTAGACGAAGATGCTGGCGGTCTGGTTGCCGTTGAGCAGCAGGTATTCACCCTTGTCGTCTTTCACGGCGATGCCCACGCGGTCGGCATCAGGGTCGGTAGCCATGACGAGGTCGGCATTCACTTCTTGGGCTTTCTTCACGGCCAAGGCCATGGCGGCAGGTTCTTCTGGGTTAGGCGATTTTACGGTGGGGAAGTTGCCGTCCACAACCATTTGTTCTTCAACGCAATAGACATTTTCAAAGCCTTTGCGTTTCAGGATTTCGGGCACCAAGCGGCGACCTGTGCCGTGGATGGGTGTGTAGACGATGCGCATGTCCTTGTGCTTCTTGATGAGGTCGAG
>CAMZEK010000021.1 GCA_947305795.1 uncultured Bacteroidales bacterium
CTACTTTACCTTGTTGGGGTTTCTCTTTGGCGGTGTCGGGGATGATGATACCGCTAGCGGTTTTCTGTTCGGCGGCGGCGGGCTCGATGACCACGCGGTCGGCCAATGGTTTGATTGCTAATTTTGCCATAATTATTTCAGATTTAAAATTTAATAATTCAAAGATTTAAAATTCAAATGAACGGTTGGCGGCTAGTCATATTCCGTGCCAAACTGGAAAATGGCAGAAAAATGTCAGCGAAGGTGACAAAGTGGCATGTTATTCCACGGTCAGGACGAGGCCTTTCAGGTAGGCGCCTTCGGGGTGGAATATATTAATAGGATGGTCGGCGGGCTGCGAGAGTTGACCGATGATGCGGACGTTGCGCTTGGCTTCAATCGCGGCGGCAGTGACGATGCCTTGGAACGTGGCTCTGTCGACGGCCTGCGAGCAACTGAAGGTAAACAGCAGTCCACCCTTGGCGATGCGTTTGATGGCTTCCGCGTTGATGAAACGGTAGCCGCCCAAGCCGCGATGCCTGTCCTGATGCCGCTTGGCGAACGCCGGTGGGTCGAGGATGATGAGGTCGAAGGCGCCGCTACGCATGTCGGTCACATAGTCTTTCATGTCAGCCACATGGCAGGGATTCTCCTCTTTCGAATAGCCGTTTAGCTCAAGATTGGCCTCCGCTGCGGCGATGGCTTTTTTCGACGAGTCCACCGTGATGACGCGTCTCGCTCCGCCCTTCAGCGCCGTGACCGAGAAGCCGCCTGTGTAGCCAAAAGCATTGAGTACAGTTCGGCCTTGGGCCAGTTGGCGCACCAACTCGCGGTTTTCACGCTGGTCCAAGAAAAAGCCAGTCTTTTGGCCTTCCTCCCAGTTGGGAAGGAATCGGCTTTCGTTCTCTATAATCATCTCATTGAGTTGGTTTCCAAATAGATAACCATCTTCAGTAGCATCCTCCTTTCCCATGCGTTGCATAGCTTCGGCGCTTTTGTTGTAGATGGCCTGCACGCCGAGGTCGGGCATCAGCTTGAGGGCACGGACGATTTCGCTTAGGTGGAGTGCCATGCCTTCGGTCTGGGCCTGCACCACGGCAGTTCGTCCGTAAATGTCGATGATGAGACCCGCCAAGCCGTCGCCTTCTGAATGTACGAGGCGATAACAATTGGTGTGCGGATTGCTGGTGAGGCCCATGATTTTGCGGACTTCATAAGCATGGTTGAGTCGGTCCAAGAAAAACCATTCGTCGATTTTGCGGTTCTCGAAGCTGAGCATTTTCACGGCGATGCTGTCCGACTCGCAAAAGCCGGTGCCGAGGATGTTGCCATCGTAGTCGGTGACGGTCACGGTGTCGCCGGCCTGCAGGTCTTTGGCGGCGCTTTGAATGGCTCCTGAGAACACCCATGGGTGGAAACGGCGCAAGGCATCGTCCTTGCCTTTTTGCAGCCGGATGACAGGATAAAGTGGTGATTGTGGCATAACTGTAATAATTTGGGCGCAAAAATACATTTTTCTCCGTCGTTTCCGTAACTTTGCCGCCAAAATTTCCATCAATGAACAACTCTTTCACCATCGGAGGCCAAATCGTCGACCTCGTCAACTCAAGGGTTTTTTCGGGTGTTGTCGTGGTTGAGAACGGCAAAATCACCAAGATAGAGGAACAACCTGTGGGCAACATGCGCTACATCATGCCAGGCTTCGTCGATGCGCACGTGCACATCGAAAGCTCGATGCTTGTGCCATCCGAATTTGCGCGGTTGGCAACCTGTCACGGCACGGTAGCCACCGTCAGTGACCCGCACGAAATCGCCAATGTATTAGGCAAGGAAGGCGTTCGCTACATGATTGAAAATGGCAAAAAAGTGCCGTTCAAGTTCTTTTTCGGTGCACCGAGCTGTGTGCCAGCTACGTCATTTGAAACGTCAGGTTTTGCGTTGGATGCCAACGACATAGAGGAACTGATGGCCTCGCCCGACATTCATTATCTCTCGGAAGTGATGAATTATCCTGGGGTTATCAACGGCGACCCTGACATCATGGCCAAGATAGCTGCAGCAAAGAAATACGGCAAGCCCATCGACGGACATGCACCGGCGGTCACAGGTGAGAACTTGCAAAAGTATGTCGGCGCGGGCATCAGCACCGACCATGAGTGCTTCCGGTTGGAAGGAGCTTTGGAGAAAATCGGCCTCGGCATGAAAATCCTCATCCGCGAGGGCAGTGCGGCCCGCAACTTCGAGACCTTGATTCCTCTGATAGCATCGCACCCCGAGAAGCTGATGTTCTGTTCCGACGACAAGCACCCCAACGAGTTGGTGAAAGGCCATATTGATGAATTAGTGTGTCGCGCCATTGATTTGGGTTACAACGTGTTGGATGTGCTGAAAGCCGCCTCGCTGAACGCGATACAACATTACAAACTCAATGTCGGTCTGCTACAACCAGGCGACGATGCTGACTTCATCGTGGTCGACGACCTGAGGCATCCTATAGCGCGTCAGACTTATATTAAAGGTGAGTTGGTGGCCGAAAATGGCGTGTCGAACTTCAAGTATGTGGAGACCGAAAAGCCCAACATCTTTGAACATCCTTTTCTTTATGACCAAGATTTGTTTGTGCCAGATAAAGGAAAGAGAATCAAGGTAATAGAATGTCTTGATGGCCAACTGATTACGAAATGTTTCATCACGGAACCCAAGGTGGTGAATGGCGGCATTGTCAGCGATGTGGAGCACGACATTTTGAAGATGGTGGTTGTCAATCGCTACCAGCCTTATACGCCAGCCGTGGCCTTCATCAAGGGCTTTGGGTTGAAACGCGGCGCACTGGCTTCGAGCGTGGCCCACGACAGCCATAACCTTGTGGCTGTAGGTGCTACGGACAGCGACATCCTTCACGCCGTCAATCTGCTTATTGAGCACGGTGGTGGCGTGACGGCCTATTGCGGCACGGAAATGGTGGCAGTGCCGCTACCTGTGGCTGGATTGATGAGCAATGCCGACGGTTACGAAGTGGCTGCAGCTTACGAGAACGTGGACGCACTCGCAAAACGCTTGGGTTCAAAGCTTTACGCGCCGTTTATGACCTTGGCATTCATGTCGCTACTCGTTATCCCCGAACTGAAACTCAGCGACCGAGGGCTGTTCGACAGCTCACGGTTTGCGTTCACTGATTTGTATGTGGAGGAGGCTGTTTAGGTAAGGGGGCGCTTTGCTATACCGCCTGCATAACATCCATCGCTCTATGGGCTGAGCGGAACCAAAAATGCCACGCCATGGAAATAAAGAAATGCCAAAGTTTTGATTTACAGTCTGTAATAGAGCTGAACGAGAGCGTTTATGCTACCTTGCCCGACAAGAGCATACTGCGCCACAACTCGTCTGAAATGATTGCCTCATGTCTTGAAGAACCGAATGTCACTTTGGGCGTTTGGGACGGTAACTTGTTGGTGGCCATCGGGATGCTTTATGTCCCCCAGTGCCTTGAAGAAGATCATGCTCATGATTTGGACTTGCAAGGTGAATACCGTTCAGCCAACCAAAAGCTGTTTCTCGTTCGGGAGGCCTACCGTGGCCTTGGCCTGCAAAGGAGACTCATCCGTGAGGTGGAAAAAATCGCCGTGGAGCGAGGCTATAACCTGCTTTGCACCACGGTTGCGCCCAATAACGATTTCAGTATCAATAACTTTTTGAAGGAAGGCTATGTTTACGCCAAGACCGAGGTGAAGTATGGCGGGCTGGTGCGGAATAAATATTATAAGGTGTTATAATTCCCAAACCGCATCCAAGTCAATGTCCCAGCCGGCCTTTACGTCGAGCGGGTCTTTGTATTCAATGACGGTTTCAGGCAAGGTGTGGCGGTGGTAGTTGCCCGTGCTCCATTTGCCGTTGCCGTCGGCGTCTAAGATGGCGCGGAGCTTGTATTTGGCGGGCATGAGGTGCTCAAACATCACCTCTTGTTTATTCGTAATTGCTTGTTGCTGAAGCACTTTCCCGCTCTCATTGGTAAGTTGTATCACAACTTGTTTCAGGCCTTCGGGCGGCACTACAGTGATGTAGATGTTGCCGTATTCGTCGTCCTTAAGGAGGTGGAATTCAACCTTTATCGGGTCGTTAGTGCGTCCACGTATACCGAAAAACACCGAATCAGGAATTTCGAAGCTATAATTGACGCCGTCCTTGAGGTTGGCCACCATTTTATACTCCAAGCCGCGTTCATCGACTGGCTCAAATGCGAGCGCATTATAGAATACCGTCGTGTCATGCTTGAAAGCCACAGAATCGGGCATTTTGTAGTGGACAATAGGCTCTGAAAACTTGATTATCAAGTCTTTGCCAGGAATCAAGGCACCTTGACCAATCAGGTTGTTGCTCACTTTCAGCTTTTCGGGTTGTTGTTTTTTTTGGGCATTTTGCTGCTTGAATTTCAGGCTGTAGCGCGAGGAGTCGTTAATGACGGTATCGTATTTTACCTGTACCCAAAGGCTATCTTTCACTTTGGGCGTGAAGTACCACCAAACCGTGTCAAAATTAGGCGAGTGTGTCGTGACGAGGTTAAAGGTGTCGGGCAGCATCTCGGGCGTCATGATGGCCGCTTCCTTGGCGGGATGGCGGAACACGAAGCGCAACAAACCTTCCTCGATGAGTTTCTTTTCCAAGAGCACTTGGGTGGAGTCCACTTCAGTAAACATATATAAGGTAAGGTTCAGTGCGTTTTGGTCGAAAACCCGCTGAGGAACAGTATCTTGCGGAAGGTTTAGTAGTGAATCTGTCGGCGTTACTACAAGGGAATCCATTGTCAAGACCACGCTGTCGGCGACCAAGGAATCCACGGACTGTATGGGTAATGGTGCCTTCCACGGGAAAGAGGCGGGGATAAGCGTGTCCAAAAAGGCGACTTCTTCGTTGGACAGGTCAAAGAACAAGTTGGAATTCAGGTCTTTAATGGCGAAGACGAGGTATTTCTTGTCAGCGAGGCCGGAAAGGCGGAAGTTGCCTTCCTTGTCGGTCTTGGTGATGTAGTTCGGTGCGATGGTCATGGGCAGCGAGTCGAGGTTGTCGCGGTCGGCGGCATACAAGGAAACATAGGCGTCCTCAACGGGTTTCTTGTCCTCAGCGCTCAACAACTTGCCCGCAATGAAGAGTGTGTCGATATGGTCGCCGGTGGAAAAGCTGTAGACATAATCCTTGAACTGGTTGCCTTCATGCAGGTCCTTGATGGCCGAGCCGAAATCGATGGTGTAGGTCGTGTTGGTCGCCAAGGCCTCCTTAAACTTGATAACCAGCGTTTTATTGTGCAGTTTGATGTCGGGCTTGGTGGCCAAAGGCGGCGAGATGAGTACGTTTTGGTTGGCGTTTTCGAGGCTGACGAATTCGTCGAAGGTGATTTCAATCTTCCGTCCACCGAAGTCTGTGCTGTGGTTTTCAGGCTCGGCCTTGACCACGACAGGAGGCAAAACATCCTTGGCGCCGCCCGTGGGAGCCACAGGGTTGGCGCAACGCTGAAGCAGCAAGGTCGCAAGCACTACGCCGACAAGAAAAGCACCATGTTTCTTTTTGCCAATCATGGCGCAAAAATAGGAAAAATTTCCGCCAATGGAAAAAATCCTTACCTTTGTCCTTTCCAAAACCGACACGCCATGAAAAAACTGCTCCTCATCCTGTTATTGTTGCCCATGCCATTGCTTGCCCAAATCACCGACGATTTCTCTGACGGCGATTTCACCCAAAACCCTGTTTGGTCGGGAACGACGGACAGGTTCATCATAAACAGCAACTTGCAGCTTCAACTCAACGCCGAGGAAGCGGGCGAGGCCTACCTCTCGCTACCTATCACGGAATATGAGTCGATGGAGTGGCAGTTTTGGATTCGCGAGGCATTTGCACCTTCGGGAAACAACTACACGGATGTTTGGCTCTGTGCAGCTAATGCTGATTTGCATAATGTTACCCAAGGCTATTTCCTGCGTTTCGGTGAAGGTGGTAGTAGCGACGCCATTGAGCTGTTTCGAAAGGATGCCGACGGACAGCAGAGCATTTGCCGTGGCACGGAAGGCCACATTGCGGCCTCGTTTGCGGTTTTCGTCAAGGTGATCTGCGACCGCGAAGGCAACTGGATGATTCAGACTTGTTACGACAATTCAGAGATTTATATCGTTGAGGCACAAGGTGTTGACGAAACCTATTCTCGAAACGGCCATTTTGGGTTTCATTCCACCTTCACGGCGAGCAATGCCAAGAAAATTTATTTCGATGACGTGTATGTCGGCCCAAGAATCATTGACCACGATCCGCCTATGCTTCTGTCTTGCGAGGTGCTCGACTTGACGCTTCTGCAACTTTCCTTCAATGAAGCTCTTGACGAGACCTCGGCACTCAATCCATCCAATTATTTGGCAGACAACGGTTTGGGTAATCCCGTTTCGGTCAGCTTTGGCGAGAATTTGGCCTCGGTGGTGTTGGAGTTCGAACGGGAGATTGGTAACGGCATTAATTACACCTTAACCATCAGCAATATAAAGGATTTGTGGAACAATGTGTTGGTCTCTGCAACTACTACTTTTTCGGTGTACGAGGCCTCGGAATACGATATCGTCATCAATGAAATCATGGCTGATCCCAATCCCGTGGTGGGTCTGCCCGAATGGGAATATGTGGAGCTTTACAACACCACCGAATTCGGCATCGACCTGAAAGACTGGCAGATACAAATCGGGAGCAACGACAATACCTTTGGGAATTACGTCCTTCAGCCGCACGATTATGTCATTCTGTGCCACAATGATGCCGTGCCTGAACTGCGAACCTACGGCGACTGCATCGGCTTTGGCAGCTTCTCGGTGGGCAACAGCTCCTCGGCGATGTACCTCTACAGCAAGACGGGCACGCTGGTATCGCAAGTCAATTTCAATAGCACATGGTATCATGATTCTGGCAAAGCCAATGGCGGCTGGTCGGTGGAGCAAATCGACCCGCAAAATCCTTGCGCTGGTGCATCCAATTGGACGGCCTCGATGGATGTTTCGGGTGGCACACCGGGACGGTTGAACTCGGTCGATGGTGTGAATGATTCCAAACCCAAGGTCGAGCGTGTGAGCATGTTCTCCAATTACATCGTGCAGCTTTGGTTCGACCAGCAGATGGATGCGATGAGTTTGATGGATATTCAACATTTTCTTGTCGAAGAACTGAGCGAGCGCCCGCAGCAAATCAACGTAAACCCCATTGACCCGACCTATGTTGAGCTGATTTTCGAACAAGGCTTTACAGATGGAATGGTTTATACCTTAATTATCAACGATGTGGCTAATTGTGTTGGGACTTTAGTTGAGGCCGATACCCGAGTGCAGTTTGGCATTCCTAATGAAATCGCGGAGGGCGAAGTCCTCATCAACGAGATTCTTTTCGACCCGATTTCGCCTGGCGTGGATTACGTGGAACTTTACAACAACACGGATAAAACCTTTGATCTCAGTACTTTGGTTCTCGGTGTCATCAAGGAGAGTTTCCCCAATCCCGCCGACACGACTTTGAAGGAGATTAGTGCCGACAGCCGCCTGTTTTTGCCTTACACTTACGTTTTGCTCTCCACTAACAGCGAGATAGTTGGGAAGCAATATGGCTGTCCGACAGATAATTACGTCCAAATGACCGCATTTCCAAGCTATGCCAATGCGGGTGGCACAGCCCTCCTGATGGGTAAGGACGGCACCGCCATCGACCAAATGTATTTCTCTGAAAATATGCACTATCCGCTACTCAAGGTGACCAAGGGTGTAGCGTTGGAGCGTGTGGCTTTCGACCAGCCTTCCGATGACCCCAACAACTGGCATTCTGCTGCTGAGCGGGTGCATTTCGGCACGCCCGGGCAACCCAACTCTATGATGCAAAGTGCTGATCCTTCGCAAGATGAGCTGTCCATTTCACCTGATGTCTTTTCGCCCGACGGCGACGGCTTCGATGACGAGTGTTTTGTCAACTATCGTTTCGACGAGGCGGGCTACACGATGAACATTTACATTTTCAATGTGGCAGGACAACTATTGCGGCATTTGGCCAAGGGCGAGTTGGTGGGGCAAGAGGGTAGCGTGCTTTGGAACGGCCTCGACGACAACGGCAACCGCGTTCCTGTGGGCGTGTATGTCGTCGTGGCGGAAGTCTTCAATTTCGAGGGCAAGGTGAAGCAGCTCAAAAAGGCCGTGGTGGTGGCGACGCGATGAGGTCAGGCGCCTTTTTTCCGATAGGTCACCACGATTTCTCCCAAAGGCGAAGGCGTTCGGGTGACGATTTCGCCGTTTTTCCATTGCCCGAAAGGTGCGCCTTCAAGGAAAAGGTTGCCTTGTTTGTCGGTGGTCACACGGCCTATCATCTCCATCTCCAAACTATTGAAAACCAACATGGAATCTTTGTCGATGATGAAATAGTTGTGTTTTTCACTCTCGCCGATTTGTTTCACCATCCCGGGTGTGCTGCGTCTTTCGTCGAAGTGGACGTTCACTTTGTCGGCCTCCCATTCCCCGATGAGGGAATCCGTTTTTTGGTGGCAGGCGCAAAGCGAGAAAACAAGGCCCAAAAGGAAAAGAATCTGTTTTTTCATGGCTTGGATTTTGAGGCAAAAGTACTATTTTTTATTTTTGTCGGCACAAAACAGCCGTTATGGAGCAACAAAAACTGTCATGGTTCAAGACGGAACAACGCGAGGGCAAGACCTATGTCTTCGACCCGCTGCGCCGTCGCCACGTCGTGCTGACACCCGAGGAGGAAGTCAGGCAGAAGGCGCTCTATCTCTTGGTGGAGCATCTGCACGTGCCGGCAGGCCTTGTGGCGGTGGAGTATTCCGTCAAAGTGAACGGCATGGACAAGCGCTGCGATGCTGTGGTTTTCGGTTCCAACGGTTCGCCCCTGATGATAGTGGAATGCAAGGCGCAAAGCGTGAAAATTACCGCCAAGACTCTCGACCAGGCTGTACGCTATTATTCCGCCCTTCGTCCCAAGTTTTTGCTGCTTTACAACGGTGTCGACTGCCATTGCCTCAAAGTGGAAAACGGCGTTTTGCAGCCAATGGACCATCTGCCGGATTACGACGAGATGAAGGCATAAAAAGGTCGCCGACATCTCGCCGGCGACCACCATTATGAAGATAAAAAAACAACTGTTTTCGTTTTAGTTTACCCGCATTTCGAATAGCCACAGTTTTTGCAATGCTTGCAGCCGTCCTCAAAGACGAGCTTCTCGCCGCAGGTAGGGCATTTTTCCTTTTCGTCCACCATGCCGTCGGGCACGTATTTCTTCAGCGCTCGGGCGATGCCGTTCTTCCACGTGTTGATGCTGTCTTCCTCCACGTTGAGGTTCTGTACCAACTCAATCACATACTGGATGGGCATTCCGTGGCGCAAGATGCCTGAAATCAGCTTGGCGTAGTTCCAATACTCTTTGTCGAACGAGCGCGAAAGCCCTTGCATCAGTACCTCATAACCGTCCTTGTCGGTGTAGCGGAAGTCGTAGCGCGTAGTCTCACCCTTGGCTTTTTCCTTGATAATCACGCCTTTCTCGACGTAGGGTGGCAGGAAGAAATCCTCGGCTTTGCCCAAGAAAATCTCGTAGGGCTTGCCGTTCAGCTTCCCGACGAAGGCAATCCATTTCTCGTAGTTGTTCTGGAAACGCACGATGTCGCATTCCAATTCCTTCGGGCGGGGCGGAGCTGAGTTCTCATGGATGTCGTTCGGACGTACACCGTCTTGATTCTGAGCGTCTTTCTTTGCTTCTTTTTTGTCGTCTTTGGAGACCAAAACGCCGTCGCGCGAGCCATCGCGGTAAATCGTCATGCCCTTGCAGCCGCTTTCCCAGGCGGTCATGTAAATCTGGCTGACGAGTTCCTCGGTGGTGTCCTTCGGCACGTTGACTGTCACGCTGATGCTGTGGTCGACCCACTTCTGCATCGAGCCTTGCATTTTTACCTTGTTCACCCAGTCGATGTCGTTGGCTGTGGCTTTATAATAAGGTGACTGGGCGATGACGGCGTTCAGTTTCTCGTCGTCGTATTGCATCACTTCGTTCACGTTGTAGCCATTGACTTCCAACCAAGTAAGGAACTTGTGGTGGAAAACGTTGTATTCCTCGAACGAGTTGCCCGTCACGTCGGTGAAGGTCACATGCACGTCCTTGTCGTTGGCGTTCACCTTGCGGCGGCGCTTGTAGGCCACCATGAAGACGGGTTCGATGCCCGAGGTCGTCTGGGTGCAGATACTCACCGTGCCCGTTGGGGCGATGGTCAGCATGGCGATGTTGCGGCGGCCCACACGGGTCATTTTCTGGTAAAGGTCTTCGTCCAAGGCACGCAACCGCTTGATGAAGGGGTTGTTTTCCTCACGCTTGGCGTCGTACATCGGGAATTTGCCGCGTTCCTCAGCCAAGTTGACGGATGAGCGGTAGGCGTTGTAAGCCAGCAACTTCTGTATCTCGGTCGAGAAGGCGATGGCCTCGTCGGAGGCATAGCGTTTGCCCAAGGCAGCCAGCATGTCGCCCTCGGCAGTGATGCCGATGCCCGTGCGGCGCCCTTGCAGGCACTTCTCGCGGATGTTTTTCCACAGGTTGATTTCGGTGCGTTTCACTTCGGCATCCTCAGGGTCGGAGTCGATTTTGGCCAAAATCGCATCCACTTTCTCGATTTCGAGGTCGACGATGTCGTCCATCATGCGCTGCGCGATGGCCACATGCTTCGAGAAAAGCTGGTGATTGAAACGCGCCTCCGCCGTGAAGGGATGGTCGACATAGCTGTATAGGTTGATGGCGATGAGTCGGCAACTGTCGTATGCACAGAGTGGGATCTCACCGCAAGGGTTGGTACTCAGGGTTTTGAAGCCGAGGTCGGCGTAGCAGTCGGGGATGGACTCACGGATGATGGTGTCCCAAAACATTACGCCAGGCTCAGCCGATTTCCACGCGTTGTGGATGATTTTGTTCCACAGGGCGCGGGCATCGACTTCCTTGGTGAATTTTGGGTTGGGCGAGTCGATGGGATATTGCTGGATGAAAGGCTTGCCTTCCTTGACACATTGCATGAACTCATCGGTAAGGCGCACTGAGACATTGGCGTTGGTGATACGGCCTTCGGTCATCTTGGCATCAATAAAAGCTTCGGAATCAGGATGTTTTATGCTGATACTCATCATCAAGGCACCGCGACGACCGTCTTGCGCCACCTCTTTGGTCGAGTTGGAAAAACGTTCCATGAAAGGTACCACGCCAGTTGATGTCAAAGCGCAATTCTTGACGGGGCTGCCTGCTGGACGGATATGTGATAGGTCGTGACCCACGCCACCGCGCCGTTTCATCAGCTGCACCTGCTCCTGGTCGGTCTTCATGATACCGCCGTAGGAGTCGGAATTGCCGTTGTTGCCGATGACGAAACAGTTTGACAATGAAGAGATCTGGAAGTTGTTGCCAATGCCAGCCATTGGGCTGCCTTGGGGCACGATGTAGCGGAAGTCCTTCAATACCTCGAAGATTTCCTCCTCTGTTAACGGGTTGGGGTATTTGCGTTCGATGCGGGCCACCTCGCGGGCGATGCGATGGTGCATTTCGTCAGGCGTCAGCTCGTAGGTGTTGCCGTCGCTGTCCTTGAGGGCGTATTTGTTGGCCCACACATCACCGGCAAGGGAGTCACCGTGGAAATATTCCTTGGCAGCGGCTTTCACCTCCTCGATGGGATGGGCGTGATACTCGATTTTGGGCTCCTCGACGGCAACAGGCTGTTCCGCAGGGGCTTCCGTTTTCTCAACAAGCTGAACCTCGTCCAAACGTTCAAAACTTTCGGCCACGAAACCAGTGTTCTTCCTCGATTCCAAAATCTTGTCGTAAGAAACAGGTTCTTGCTGCTCGGTCTCAGTGTCCATCAGGCCACTAAAAAGGTCTCCTTCAAACTCAGTAGATATATGGTTTGGTTTCATTGTGCTGATATTTAAAGACTTATGAAAATGCAAAAAGGCATTTCTTTTCTGCTCTTTCAATCTGCGAAGATAGGAAAGATGTACATACTGATAGCCGAAAAAATCACGTTTTGGGTCGGATTTTTTTCAACAAACGCTGTTGATAAGTTATTCCGTTTTGACTTGAAGACTTTTACATCCACTCGGCCTTACGTTTCTCGAAAAATGCCTTCATGCCTTCTTGACCTGATTTTGAAATGCGTTGGTTGGCAATTAGTTGTGAGGTTTGTAAGAAAATGGGGCTGTAAGGGTCGTCGGTGCCGCTTACCATGCGGATCAGGTGTTTGCAATCGGACACGGCATCGGGCGAGGCTTGCAGGAAATGCTCAATGTACTGCCGCTCAGTGTCAAGCATATTCGCTTCTTCTGTCACGACATTCACCAATCGAAAATCCTTGGCTTCGGCGGCGGTGAAACGGCGTCCTGTGAGCATCAGCTCCTTGGCTGCGGAAGTACCTATTTTGGCCACCACGAAAGGCGAGATGGTAGCGGGCGTAAGGCCCAATTTCACCTCAGTAAAGGCGAATACTGTGTTGTGTTCAGCAATCACCACATCGGCAGCGGCGATGATGCCGTTGGCTCCACCGATGCATGAACCATGCACCTCCACGATAACGGCTTTGTCGCAGAACCAAATAGTCTGAAACAGCTTGGAGAGTCGCTCGGCATCAGCCAAATTCTGTGGATAGCTGTAGTTTGCCATCTCCTTCATATAATTCAGGTCGGCACCGGCACAGAAGGCTTTTCCGTTGCCTTTTACGACAATGATGCGCACATCGTCGCGGCTGTTAAGCCATCCGAAAGCTTCTGTCAGTTCGCGTATCATTGTGTCATTGAGGGCGTTGCGCACTTCGGGGCGGTCGAGGTTGATCCAAGCTACACTTTCGCCCAATTGTACTTTTATTGTATTGAAATCCATAATTACCGGTTTAGAGTTAATAGTTTGGAGTTAGGAATTGTTGGGTTGCCAAATAGGCTTTTGGATTGCAATAATCGGAAAAATTTGCCAAATTGTCACAATCAATCCGAAAAAAAAGCGTTTCTTTGCAGTCGGAATGGTTTTTGTACCAATTCCTCCCACCTTAAAGGGGCGATAATACCGTAACCGCGAGTCACGACTTGTGGCAGCATCCCAAAAGGTAACTAAACAACAGAACAACTGATAACTGACAATAGAATAGATGGACGAAAACAATCTGAATAACGGCCTCGATGACCTCCTGAATATGTTCAAGAAACTGATGGAAGGCCAGGATCTTGACGCCATTCCGGGTATCAACGAGGAGCAGAAAGAACAGCTGAAGATGTTTCTTGAGGACTTCGATGAGCTGAAAAATGATATGAAAATTGAGATCTATAAGCTCGACCCGTTTACGAAGCAAATGGTGGGTATGGTGATGGGCCAGCTGAAGAACTTCACGGGTGAAGGTCAACAAGGGACTGGCCAAGACGCGAAACAGCAGACGTTGGAGGCGAAAAGGGAAAAACAGCTGACAGATATTCCTGGTACCACCGAAAACCTTGAAGCCAAGCTCGCGGCCATCGACAAACAACTGCGCAATCCCGACCTCAGCGACGATGACCTCAACCGGCTGCTCGACGAACGCTCAGCCGTTGCTGCTGAGTTGGGCGTTCAACATAGTTAATCTAACGAATCAATCATTCAACAACATGAAAAGAATACTTTTTACCCTCATCGCACTTGTTATCTCGGCAACCTCGTTTGCCCAACTTATTGCTAACAAAACCGACAATAAGGTGACCGTCGGTTTCGATCTTTTCCACGATTTCCAATTTGGCACGAGCGACAATTGGGATGCTCGAGGCTTCAACCAAGGCGCGGATTGGTATATTACCTATAACTTTCCCTTGGGCGAAAGCTCGAAGCATACGGTAAGCGTTGGCGCAGGCATGAGCCATCACAACTATTTCTCTTACAGCCACATTATGAATCCATACGCCGATACACTGCAATATGTCCAGTGCCGTGATCTGGAGAACTTCAAACGCTTCAAGGTCAACGCCAACTACGTTGACATTCCGTTGGAGTTGCGCTTTCGCATCAAGGATCAGGTGAAAATTGGTGTGGGCTTCAAGCTGGGCATCCTTGTGATGGGCAAGACGAAATACGTTGGCCCCGATTATAGCGAAAACACTTTCTTGACGGGTGGAAGTGGCAACAACATCCACGAAAAACAGTGCTACATCAAAAACTTGGAGCGTTACACTTATTCAGCCACGTTGCGTGTCGGTTGGAAGTGGGTCAGCGTGTTTGCAGCCTATCAGCTGAATCCTGTCTTTGAGGTCGGCCACAATGCGCCTGTCATTCACCCGCTCTCGGTGGGACTTTCATTCGCCCCGTTCTGATGCTTCTCTCCCAATGGATTGTCGCGGAAGCCGAAAAAATGGGCTTCGATGCCTGCGGCGTTTCAAGCGCGACGCTGTTGGAAGAAGAGTCGGCACACGTGGAGCAATGGCTTGAGGCGCAGCATGAAGGCGAGATGAACTATCTTAGCCGCAACCGCGAGAAACGCTATGATCCACGTCTTTTGGTCGAGGGTACCAAAAGTATCGTCACAGTACTTTACAATTACTTCCCGAAACAAAAACTGAAGGAAGCTGATAATTTCAAGATTGCCAAATATGCTTATGGCGCCGATTATCACGATGTGCTGAAACGCAAGCTGCGTCAGCTGTTGGAACGCATTGAGAAACAAACGGGCAAATTGGAGGGAGTGCGTGTTTTCGTCGATTCGGCGCCTGTTTTGGATCGCGCGTGGGCCGTGCGTTGTGGTCTTGGATTCATCGGTAAAAACACCGCTTTGATTCACCCCAAAAAAGGCTCGTTCTTCTTCATCGGGCATCTGTTTCTGCCTTTGGACTTAACCGAAACAGGCCATGCTTTAGCCAACCACTGCGGACGTTGCACGCGCTGTATTGATGCCTGTCCGACTGGTGCTTTGGAAGCTCCGTTCCGTATAGATGCGCGCAAGTGCATATCCTACTTGACTATTGAATACAAGGGAAGTTTGGAAGGCTTCGCCAGCTCGAAATTCAACGGTTGGATTTATGGTTGCGACATCTGTCAGGACGTGTGCCCTTACAACCGGTTTTCGCTTCCGAACATTGAACCCGAATTTCAGCCTTCCGAGAAATTGCTTTCCATGCGGAAAACCGACTGGAAGAACCTTAATAGAGCTGATTTTGAGGTACTTTTTGCGCATTCGGCTGTGCAGCGCGCCGGATTCGAAGGCTTGAAAAGGAATATTGGTTTTATCTCCGAATCGGAGAGTTGATGTTGTAGGTCACGGTGGCTTGGATGACCTTGTTATAGGCATGGTCGAAGAGCCGTAAAGGTGTAGGATTGGTTTGCATTGGGGTAATGGAATACATCATTCGAGCTCCGATACCCAAGTGATTGCCGAGAACAAAATGCAAACCAAAATTGCCCGTGACAGAGAAGAAATTCAATTTCCAATATTGGGTTGCAAAATCCAGTTCACCATGATGCCATAATAGGAAATCCAAACTAAGACCAGCCTCTAATCTTATGAAATCCAATGACTTGCCATAAACGGTAAAGTGACCGAAATCATATTGCAACATCAAAGGAATCTCAGCGTAATTCAGGCTCAGATTGTAGGGATAGTAGGAATATTCAGTCACTTCTTTCACTGAGGAATGTGCGCCCATGAGTGTGTATTTTAGTTCCATCTGAAGTGCAAAATGTTTAAAGACAGGGAGATTCACATAACCACCTGCGGTAAATCCAAGTTTGTTGTAACCAAAATAATTGTCACCGTCGACTTGGCAAAAAGTGGCCCCAGCAATCAGGCCAGCGTTGAACTGCTGGGCAAAGGCCTTGTTTGTGGCAAAAAACATCAAGACGATAAGGATGGGATAAAATAGTTTCTTCATGTAATTATGTGTAATTTATTCTATTATAAGTTTATATTGTTTGTGCTTTTTCAAGACGGACTCCACGAAACTATATGTTTCGGTACCCCGTAAATACCCATTGCGGCAACAGGAGTCATTGTAATATTCAGGTTTCGATTTGTTGAGGATGAAAAAATCCACGTTGTCTTCCCAAATGTCGGGTGACTTTCCATATTTTTCCGCAAGTCGTTGAGCGTCATAGACATGACCTAAACCAGCATTGTAGGCAGCCAAGACAAATTTCACACGTTCAGCACTGTCGGTTACTTTGTTATGGAGGCATTTCTCCAAATGTTGGATGAGTTTTCCGCCTACTTCGATTTGCTCTTCTGGCGTGGCGTTATAGTCAATTTCATAGCGTTCCATGACGACTGGCATGAGCTGCATGAGGCCAAAGGCACCTTTTTCGCTTTCCAAATCAGGTATGAAATGCGATTCTTGGTGGATGAGCGAAGCCAGCAGACGCCAGTCCCAACCGATTTTTTTTGCGGTTTTTTTGATAGCTTGGTCATACTCCGAAATCTGTCCGACTCGCCTTGGAGGGTTGAGAATCAATGATTTGATACGTTTGGTGTCTTTGTTAGGCAGTTGCCTCAGGGGGTTGTTTATGGCACTATCCGTTATGCAACTGAATAAAGCTGCTGCATCTATCGGTTTGGGCTTCGTTTTTGGGTCGGTTTGGCATGACGGCAAAAATGAAAGCGACAGTAGAAATAAGATGGACAAGATAGAAATCCGAGTCATTATTATGCTTTAATGAGGCGGTAAAAGTAGTAAAAAATATGATTTGAGAGAAAAAATGCCTTTAGTTTTGGAGAAATATGTAATTTTGTACATTTATTTCGTGAATGAAATGGCAAAGAAAATACAGGATTCGGACTTTTTGTATTCATTTTTACTGCCTTATGTCAATTGGCACACGCGTCGTTCGTACCGCAGGTTTGAGGTGCACGGCAAGGATCATTTGCCCAAGGAAGGCGCCATGGTTTTTGGCGTCAACCACAGTAATACGCTGATGGACGCTTTGGTATTGCTTTCGTCTGACAATATCAAGAAGGTTTTTATTGCAAGAGGCGATATTTTCAAGAATCCTGCCGTGGCCAAAATCCTGCACTTTCTTCGCATTTTGCCCATCTTTCGCATTCGTAACGGAGTGGCTGCTGTGCGACAGAATGACGATTCGCTCAACAAAGCCGTCGACGTGCTTCACGATCATGTTGACCTCTACCTTTTCCCAGAAGGTACTCACCGCACCAAGCACTCATTGATGCGTATGGGCAAGGGTTTGTTTCACATCGCTTTGGATGCCAATAAGCAGTTTGGCGACAAGAGTCCTGTCTACATTATTCCTACGGCTATTGAATACGGCGACTATTTTCGCTACCGCAGCACTGCTATGATCAATTTTGGTGAGCCGATCAACGTGACCGATTTCCTTAAAAATACCACCGAGGAAAATGAAGCTATCACCATTAATCAGCTTAAGGACTTGCTCAGCAATGAGATCTCTAAACTTTTCACCTACATTCCCGACGACGAAGACTATGATGCCATTTGGGAAATTGTGAAGATGAAGAATGAAAAACGTGCTGGAGGCCTTTACCAGAAGATGCTCCGTAATCGTGCGACGGTGGCTAAAGTGTTGAAGTTCAAGGAAAACAATCCAGAAGGAGCGAAAGAGCTTTTTGAGCGCGTAATGGATTTTGCCAAGGAACGTGTGCGCCAAAGGATTTCCGTCACTTCGACCGCGAAGAAATATCCACTTCTCAATTTTTTGTGGAAACTGACTTTGCTTTTGGTGGGATTGCCTTACTTTGTGGTTTCGGCGGTCGTGAATTTCCCCATTTGGCTTGTTACAGCTATCATCAGAGGGCAGTTGAAAGACCCGGCTTTTGGCAACACGGTGAGCTATGGTGTGGAGTTTGTACTTTTCCCCATCATTTTCGTAGTTGGCACCGTTTTGATGTTCTGTAACTTGCCTTGGACGTGGGCGTTGGGAGGTACTGTGCTGCTCTATTTCTCTTATATGCTGTTTGTAGATTATTGTGAATTGTTCCGCCGTTGGTTATCCGACGTGCGCTGGACCTTTAAGAAAAAGCTTCGCAAACAATATTTATCACTGAATTTGAATAAGTTATTCTAATATTAAACCTATAGAAAACATGTCACAACGCTGGATTATTCCCGACATTCACGGTTGCGTAAAGACTGTTCAAACGCTGCTCGAATACCAACTGAAGGTCACAAAACATGATAAAATCTATTTCCTCGGGGACTACATTGACCGCGGCCCTGATGGGAAGGGCGTCATCGACTATTTGATGCACCTCAAGGAAGAGGAGTATGACGTTTATTTCATCAAAGGCAATCATGAAGACATGTGTGTCAGCGCATTTGAGGCTGACCAAAAGAAGAAACTTTTCGGCGGCAAACATCCTGAGCAGAAGGAATGGGAGGCCGTGGGGGCTGCTGAAACGTTGAAAAGTTTTGGCGTGAAGCATCCGCGTGAGATTCCGCAGCGCTACATCGACTGGATGAACGCTTGTGTGCCCTACATTGAGTTGGAAGATTACATCCTTGTCCATGCAGGCATGAATTTCAATTTGCCGAATCCTTTTGAAGACACAAAAAGTATGATGTGGACGCGTAGTTTTCATGTCAATTATGAAAAGTCGGGCGGCAGAAAAATCATCCATGGCCATATCCCTGTGGATTACAGCTTCATGAGTCTGGTCATTGAAAACAATGATTCCTATGATTTCATTGTTTTGGATAATGGTGTTTTCGCGACCAAAAAGCCAGGTATGGGCAACTTGATGGCTTTCAATCCCGATACGAAACAGCTTGTGGCTCAGAGTAATATGGATATGTAATTAGGAAATGCTTTTTTGGAAGGCCAACCGTTCGTCTCCGTTGAGGAGGTGAATGATGCCACAATACTGGTATCCATGTTTTTCCAAACCTTTCCGCATGATAACATTAGACTCGTGGGTGTCGATGCGGATGTTTTGGGCAATGGCTTCACAATAGTTCAGGATGGCATCGAGTACGCCGTGTGAATCGGGTGTGCTGGCTATGCGGTGGATGACATGGTAAGGCTTTTCGTTCAACCATTGGCCATTGTATATGGTTTTGTATGTTGGCTCGGGGCTAGGGATCAAGGCGAAAGTTCCCACAATTGTTTCCTTTTCATTGACCAAAATGTGGCTGAATCCCTGTTCGATGTCCTTTTGAAACATGGCATCTGTTGGATATCCGTCGGGCCATTGGAAAGTATTGCCATAGCTGCGCATGATATCGCGGGCTTGGTCGCGGAGATTGAGGATGACGGGCAGATCGACGGGAGTGGAATGGCGGAAAGTATAGCCTGACAGGAAGGCTTTGACCATCGCATTGAAAGTATTATGATGCTTGTTGGCGATGAAATGGTCGCCGTTGAGGATGGCCAATTGTGCATTGGGTAAACTGTTGTGTATGAGTCTTGTGTGCGACTCCTTAATCATATCCTTCGTGCCAGCCACGACTAAAACGGGCATCGTCAGACGGGCAAGTTCGGCTGGAGCAATGTGCGGCTCATTGACCATCAGGCCAAGCATCTCGGCGTTTTTATTCGCTTTTTCTGATTTACCAGCGAATCGTTTCGCGATGTGATAGCCGACTTCAATGGGCCATTGGTAGAGAGGCTTTACTCCGCTTGGAAAAAGGTTGGCGCCGTTAAGAATCAGTTTTTCAATTCTTTCTGGGTGTTTCAGGGCGAGGGTGAGGGCAATATTGCCGCCGTCGGAGAAGCCTAAAATGATGGCTTTTTCGATGCCTTTTTCGTCCATGAAGTCGTGTAAGTCATCGGCGAATTGCTTGATGGTGAAAGGCTTTTCACCCTGTGGCGATTGTCCGTGACCGCGCGTATCAATTGCAATGACACGATAATCTTTTGAGAAACAATCAATTTGGTGCTCAAAGTAATCGCAACTTTCGCCGTTACCGTGAAGCAGGATGAGAGGCTGTCCTTCGCCTTTTTCGATGTAGTGGAGCCGAATGTCTGACATGATGTTTGATTGAGGTCGCAAAAATACAGAAAATCGGCGAGTTATCCGACAGCAAACGACAACAAACGTTTACAGTCGACAACAAACGTTTATTCAATAGATAGGTCTTGGTAAATGGTGTTTCTTTGCGGATGCAAAAAAAACTCAACCCTTACAAAAAAATGAAAAATAATTCTTACTTTAGCCCAATGAACACAATCCAAAGCATGGCGCAGCAAACCTTTGTCAACCAAAAACTTGACTTTGTCGAGGAATTGGTGCTATACACCGACTCACACATCTTCCTCACGGGAAAGGCAGGTACTGGCAAAACCACTTTTCTGAAAAACTTGCCACTGAAGACCTACAAACGTATGGTTGTGGTGGCTCCTACGGGTGTGGCGGCGCTCAATGCGGGTGGACAGACCATCCACTCGTTTTTCCAATTGCCTTTCGGCCCATTGCCACCTGGTACCACCGCCATTACAGCACAACTTCATAAGATGAAGAAACGGAAAATCAACCTCATACGTGGCCTTGACTTGCTCATCATCGATGAAATCAGCATGGTACGTGCCGATGTTTTGGATGCCGTCAATGCCGTGTTGCGCCGCGTGCGCCGTTCGCAGAAACCTTTTGGTGGTCTGCAACTCCTCATGATTGGCGATGTGCACCAACTGGCTCCCGTGGCCAAGCAGGAAGAATGGGAGATGCTGTCTCCTTATTATGACACACCTTATTTCTTTGGCAGCCAAGTGTTAAAAAAGGCGCCTTACGTCTGCGTGGAGTTGGAGCACATTTACCGCCAACACGATAAGGATTTCATTACCTTATTAAACAAGGTGCGCGATAACCGTATGGATAGAGAATGCCTTAATATCCTGAACCAAAGGTTTTTGCCTAGTTTTAGGCCAAATGACAGTGAAGGATACATTACTCTGACCACACATAATTATCAAGCCGACCAAATTAACGAGTCGAAGTTAGAGGCTATCAATGAAAAGCCATTGACTTTCAAAGCGTTGATACGTGGCGTCTTTCCCGAAAACACCTATCCCACCAAGGAGGAGCTGACATTGAAAATCGGAGCACAAGTGATGTTTGTGAAGAACGATCCGAGTCCCGAGAAAGCGTTCTACAATGGCAAAATCGGACGGTTGGTTGGTTATGATGAAGAAGAAAACATCCTCACGGTGCTTTGTGGCAATGAGCATGTCACCGTGGAGCCGCTCAAATGGCAGAACATGGAATACGCCATTAACCCAGACAACAACGAGATTGTGGAAAACGAAATTGGCAGCTTCACCCAAATGCCATTGCGACTAGCATGGGCCGTCACCATTCACAAGAGCCAAGGTCTCACCTTCGACAAGGTCATCGTCGATGCGGGACAGGCCTTCGCTCACGGACAGGTTTATGTGGCACTGAGCCGCTGCACCTCATTGGAAGGGTTGGTGCTGAAAACCCGCATCGGTTCGGAGGCTTTGGTCAACGACTATTCGGTGAGCCGCTTCGTGGAACAGATTCCTGACAAGGAGCCTTCGCAAGAGAAAGTCGAACAGCTACGCCACGAATACGAGTTGGAAACTATGCTCGAACTCATTGATTTTACTGGCATCTACAACGATTTCGTAAAGTTGGTGAAGGTGATTTACGGCAATGACACGCTTTTTGAAAACACGATGATTCAGGATCTTTCTCAGCGACGCAACCGTATCCATGAAGAATTGTGCCAAGTAGGCATCAAGTTTGAAAGCCAGATACAGAAACTTCATTTCGAGGCGTCTATGTGCGAGAAAAATCCTGCCCTGCAGGAACGGCTGAAGAAAGGTGTGGCCTACTTTGACGAGCACCTGAAATCCATTGCTGCCGGGTTGTTCAACCTGCCGTTCAAGACAGATAACCAAACTGTGAACGAGCAGCTTACAGAGGCTTTACAGCAGCTCAAGGAAGACATCTTCTTGAAAGGCAGTTGTTTGGAGGCTTGCAAAGATGGTTTCAGCGTGCGTGAATACCAGAAAACCAAGTCGGTGAAATTGCTTGAGGCTGAAAAGAGTGAAAAGAAGAAGATTGAGATCAAAGATGATACAATGAACGATAGTCCGCTGTATAAGGCGTTGTTGGCGTGGCGCTTAAAGCAGGCAAAAGATGCCGAGGTTCCGGCTTATACCATCGCACACAACAAAACTCTGAAAGCTATTGCTCAGGAAAAACCAGTCACGTTGATGGCACTGAAAGAGGTAAAGGGTATGGGAGTCAAAAGTGTGAAACGGTTTGGCGACGAAATCCTTAGCATTGTGTTGAGTTACGTTTCCACCGAAACGTAAACTGGACTTTTATGAGCCCATTGTTGAAAAATTGTATATCTTTGTGCGGTTAAACCAAGGAGAAAATGACCCATGGAGAACACAAGCATAACAGAACAGGATCGTGAATTTATGCGCGAGGCCATTCGTCTTGCCAACGAGAGCGTGAAAAATGGGGGAGGCCCCTTTGGCGCCGTCATTGTGAAGGATGGTGAAATTGTTGCGGGAAGCGCCAATAGCGTCACCACCGACAACGACCCGACAGCACATGCCGAGGTGAATACTATTCGTAAGGCTTGCCGCAAGTTGGGCACTTTCGACCTTTCGGGTTGTGTCATCTACACCTCGTGCGAGCCATGCCCGATGTGTCTCGGTGCCATCTATTGGGCGCACATTGACCGCATTTATTACGGCAACACAAAAAAAGACGCTGCCGAAATCGACTTTGCTGACGACTTCATTTATAGAGAGTTGGACAAGCAGATAGGGGAGCGTTCGGTGCCTTTCATCCCGTTGTTGCGCAACGAGTCCATTCACACCTTCCAGATGTGGAGAGAAAAAGAAGACAAGACAGAATACTAATCTTGTTGCTTTTTGGGAATGCCGTCCTTGAGCCTTTGTTTACCGTTCCACAAAAGTCACGTGTACGGTATCACCAAAAGTTTTCCCAATCTTCTTTCGGATGTCCTTTCTAAGCCCAATGATATGGCATGGTGTACCCATCCGGACAATTTGTCCGTCATAGGGGACTCCGTCAAAAGTGGCGTGAACCAATAGCCTACTTTTGCCGAATAGTGTCTTGATGTCGAAAGGCACCTCAACGTATGCCGCATCCATGTCTTCGTTTTGGAGAATGACGGTGTCAAATTCAAGGACAGGTGGCATGGGTCATTTTGCTGGCTCCCATTTGCAACGGATGGGCGAAACGATGGCACCTTCTTTCTTCAGTTCGGCGAAAGCCTTGTCCACTTCTTTGCGGTCGGCGTTCAAAGCCTTGGTCACGTCGCCAGCCGAAACGGGTTTACCAGCCTCGCACATGGCTTGTAATACTTGCTCTTTCATTTTTGGAAATAGTTTTTGACGAGTTTCGGGCTGCAAAGTTACAGTTTTTCCCTGACTTTTTCATTTTTATCGATTTTACAAAACCTTAAATTTTTATCTTTGCAGCCTGAAAAATTCGAGCAAATGAAAAGATCCAATTTTTTGAAAGTTTTATTCTCAACAGTCTTCATTTTATTGACTATCTTATGCATGGCTCAACCCCCAGGTGGTCGTCCCCCGGGCGGTCGTCCCCCTGGTGGTCCTCCTCCAGGCCGTCCTCCTATGGGCGACCGGCAATGGGGTCAAAACGAGCCTAACATGAACGTCAGAAAGAAAAAACGGGTGCGTGAAGGCGACACGTTCCAAGTGATTGGCTTGTTGCGCGATGCCAGCAACGACGAGTTTTTACCCTACGTCAATATTGCCATCCTCGACTCCATTGACTCCACTTTCGTTAAGGGTGGCATCTCTGATATCAATGGCCGTTTCGAAATCAATGAAGTGCCTCAAGGCGGGATGCTTTTGCGTGTTTCAGCTATTGGATACGAGAATTTCGTTTTGCCGTTCCACGTGAGCAACAACACTAATCTTGGCACATTGCGCATCAATCCTGGAGTGACCTCTCTTGAAGAGGTCACCGTAACGGCTGAGAAACCACTTTATGCCATGGATGGCGAGAAACTTGTCTACAATGTCAGCGAAGACCCGTCCATCCAGACGGGAACCACCGAGGATGCCTTGCAGAATGCACCTGGTGTGGAGGTCGACGTGGAGGGCAACATTACCTTGCGCGGCGTGTCAAGCGTGGAGATTTGGATCAACGACAAGCCCTCGAAACTTACCGAAGAAAACCTCAAGACCTATCTCCAGACCTTGCCCGCTAACGCCATCGCACGTATCGAGACCATCACCAACCCGTCGGCGAAATATGCTACCGATGCAGAGGCAGTCATCAACATTGTCACCTCGGCGCACATCAAGAGCAACCAGTTCGTCAGCTTTGGTGTGAACGGCTCCAACCAGCCTTTCGTTTCACCTTGGATCAGTTACATGTGGAAAAAGGAAAAGCTGAGCATCAACCTGTTTGCCTCGGGGCGTTACAGCGACAGAATCAACACCACCGAAAGCTGGGAGCTGAAACGCGAGGATGCCGCTACCGTGGGATTATTTGATTCAGTTTGGTATAAGACCACAAAACAGGAAAATGATAACCGTGGCATCAGTGGCAATCTTTTCATGAATATCAACTATGAGATTGATTCCACCAGCGAAATCTCTTTCGATGGAGGAGGCTTTTACAATAACAACCACAGTTTTGGTAGGAGTCGAGATGAGCAGACTTTCTATGAACTGCCAGTCGATAGTGTGTTAGCTTACAGTATCGGCGACACAAGCGTTTCCCAATCTGGTTTTGGACACGTTGGAGTTGACTACACCAAGAAGTTTGACGATAAGGGACACAATCTGCGCCTCGGTTTGAACACCAGACTCAACAGGAACGCTACCAACCAGTATTACAATCGTTTCTACGATGTTTACACCGACCTTGACGAAAACCGATACCTATTGACCGACCAGTTTGGCTTTGGTGTCAATCTCGATGCGCGCTACAACCGTCCCTACAGCGAGAACGGCGAACTCAGCTACGGTTTGCGTGCCGACTATCAGATGCATAACAACGACTACAAGCGTTATTATTCCAACGATGGCGGCCTCAATTATGACAGCATTGACGTGCTTCGCACCTACCATTTCAATGGCTCAGAGACGGGCATAAATGCTGATGTCAACTGGACTCATCGATGGGGCGGATTCACACTCAGCACGGGTTTGGGTGTCGGCAATGACCGTGTCTATTACGATTATGTTAGTGATATGCCATTTGCCGATAAGACTACGCTTTTTTTCTGGAATGTGCGTCCCTCTATCCACTTGACATATCGCACAGAGAGTATGCACAATTTCAAGCTTAACTACTCGTTGCGCATGTCGCATCCCGATGAGGACGAAATCAGCATGTTCCGCAGGTATGGCCAGGACAGCTATTCGACAGGCAATCCCAATGGACTCAAGAATGGTTACACCCACAATATGGAAGCGGGATGGCAGAAGTTCTTTGAGCGTTTCGGCAACATCGGCCTTGAGGCATACGGCCGTTTAAGCACCAATGAAATCAGCTCGCTGACCGACTCGGAATATGACGAATTCCTTGACCGCATAGTGAGCTACTCGATGCCTTACAACATGGGAACTTCATGGCGCTATGGTGCCTCCCTCAACATGACCTACCGCCCGACTGGTTTCTTCAATGTGCGCCTTTATGCCAACCTGTATGACTACGGCTACAAGATGGAATATGACCGCAATGGCATTCATCAGATTGACCAACGCGATAAGTGGTCGTGGAGCGTGCGCGTCAACGCATGGGCCAAACTTTTCGACCGGCTGCAACTCACAGCTTCGGCCAACTACAACTCGCCAACCATCGGTCTGATGAGCGAGCGCAAGGCGCGTTATTATCTCAACATGGGTCTACGCAGCGACTTTTTCAAACGCCGTCTGTCGGTGTTTGTCAACGTGCAGGATATCTTCAACTGGGGAGCGAAGATTGGCTCAGGTTCTACCAACACCAATCCTTATTACCTCAGCGACAGCACCCGAAAGATGCTCAACAGCCGCTATATCTCGGCAGGCTTCACCCTCCGTTTCGGTAAGATGGAACTCGAGCAGAGAGCCAAGGAAGGTGATGGCGAGGCGGGGGATAGTTTGGAGTGATGTTTGAATATGGCTTAGGCTTATGACAATGGCCGCTCTCACAAATTGTGGAAGCGGCCATTGCTTTTGCTTTTGAAGCCATGTCATCCCTGCGGCTGGCGGTGCGGTAGCATGGGATCTATGGCTTCAAAAGGCGTTACTTCTTCAAGCCGCCGCGCATAGATTCCTTGCTTACGCACATATCAACACACGGAAATGCTCTGCATTCGACGGAGTCAATGACATGCGCGGACTAGTACCCAAAAATCTCCTCCGTACTCAAACGCTTAACAGGTCCAAGCGCCTGGATGGCCTTCATGTCTAGTTCTTTCTCGTCGCCGAGGATGACGTAACGGTAGGGCTTGTTGGCCATTTGTTCCTTTTCGAACTTCACGATGTCTTGCAGGGTGATGTTGGGTAAGGCGTTGTATATGCGCTCATTGAGGTCGTAGTCGATGCCGCGCATTTGGGCATTCAGCCAGGCATTGATAAGGCCGAACTTGGTGGTGCGCTGGCTAGCCAAACGCTTGGTAAGGGCTTCCTTGGCAATGCCAAAGGCCTGCTCGCTTTCGGGCATTTCGTTGAGGATTTCCAAGAAATGACCGACGGCATCCATCATCTTGTCGTTTTGCGTGATGATGTGGGTGAAGAAATACTCCGGCTGGTCGGTGTAGTTGGGCTCGATGTAGGCAGCGTAGGCATTGTAGGCCAGACCGCGTGCCTCACGCATCTCTTGGAACACGATAGTGTTCATGCCACCGCCATAGTATTCGTTGAACAGGGCCTTCACAGCGGCCTCGTCGGGGTTCCACAGACGTTGCTCGTTGTGAATCATGCGCATGTAGATATTCTTGGCATCGTAAGGCGCAATGAGGATTTCGTTCTCTGGCGTGGGTTGCAACTCATAGTGTTTGCCTTCGGGAACGGCTTGCAGCTCGGCCACGGTCTTGTGGTTCTCGGTGACAGTAGCGGCCATTTCTTTCTCGCTCATCGGGCCATAATACAACACGGTGTGTTCATAGTTCTTGAGGTTCTTCAGCAGGTCGAGCAACTCCTGTGGGTCGAGCTGGCGGAGTTGTTCGGGCGAGAGTTGGTTGTGCTGCGAGTTGTAAGAGCCGTAAAGTCCGTACTGTACCAAGGCGTTGAAGTTGCTGCGTTGGTTCAGTTTGGCATCCATGCGGGCCTTCTCCAACTGCTGGATGCACATCTCAGCCACCATCGGGTCGGCCTGGGCGTTCTGCATCACGTTCTCCAACAGGGCCAAGGCTTTAGGCATGTTTTCGCTCAAACCATACAGATTGACCGTGATGCTGCGGCTGCCCACATTGATATAGTATTCGCAAGCCAATTTGTAGAACTGCTGCTTGATTTGCTCGTTGCTGAGTTGGTCGGTGCCGAGGTATTCAAGGTAATCGGCGGCCATGCCATAGCGCAAATCGGACTCATCGCCAAATTCGTAACGGAAGACCAAAGTGAAGCGGCCGTTTTCCTTGTTTTGCACATAAATATAGGGCAGGTTAGCCTCGGTTTTGCCGAAGGTCAGGTCTTTCTTGAAGTCGACGAAACGGGGCTGGATGGGCTGTACCTCGGCGTTTTGAACTTCGGTCACGAAATCGCTCACAAGGTCACGGTTGGTCGGGATGGGAGTGATGGCAGGCTTGTCGATTTTCTTTTGGTTTTCATCTGCACCTTGACGCTTGTAAACCACCACATAGTTGTCTTTGAAATGCTTGTTGGCGAAGGCCACAATTTGCTCCTTGGTCATGTTGGAGATGCGGTCGAGATAGCCGACTTGCTGGCTCCATGGCACTTCATTAATATAGGTGCTGACGAACATGTTGGCACGGGACATGTTTCTTTCTAACATGGTGTAGAAATTCAGCTTGGCATTGTTCACAATCGAAGGCAGCAGGTCGTCAGAGAAGTCGCCGGCCTTCAGCTTCTCGATTTCTGCGAGAAGCAGGTCTTTGGCTTCTTCGAGGGGCTGACCTTCATTGGGCGAACCCCCGAGAATGAATGCGCTGTAGTCGCGGTTGCTGCTTGAGCCGCCCCATGCGTAGAGCATCCGCATCTGCTGGTTGATGTCCAAGTCGATGAGGCCGGCAGTGCCGTTGCTGAGCATCTCGCCGATGATGTCCAAGGTGTCGCATTGGAGGGAGTTGCCACGGTCAAAGCGCCAGCCAATCATGATGTTTTCGGCTTCCAAACCGTAGACAGCGGTGTCTTTGGGTGCAGTGATGGGCTTTAACGGTGCAAATTCGGGCTGTTTCACGTCCTTGCCAGGTTCCCAACTGCCAAAATACTTGTCGATGATGGCAATGACTTCGTCAGGATTGAAGTCGCCAGCCATGCAGATGGCCACGTTGTTCGGACGATACCACTTGTTGAAGTAGTTCTTGATGTTGGTGATACTAGGATTCTTCAAGTGCTCCTGCGTTCCAATGGTGGTTTGGGTGCCGTAGGGGTGGGTGGGGAAGAGCATAGCATTCAGGGCTTCCCAAACTTTTCGGCTGTCCTGCGCGATGCCGATGTTGTACTCTTCATACACGGCCTCTAACTCGGTGTGGAAACCACGGATGACCATGTTCTGGAAGCGGTCGGCCTGAATCTTGGCCCAGTTCTCGATTTCGTTCGAGGGGATGTCCTCAGTGTAGCAGGTCACGTCCTCGGAGGTGTAGGCGTTGGTGCCTTCCGCGCCGATGGTCGACATGAGCTTGTCGTACTCGTTGGGAATGAAATACTGCGCTGCCAACTGGCTCACCGAGTCGATTTCATGGTAGGCCACGCGGCGTTCCTCGGGGTCGGTAAGGGTGCGATACTTTTCGTAGCGGGCCTCGATGTCGTCAAGCAATACTTTTTCAGCTTCGGCATTGGTGGTGCCGAAGTGTGTGGTGCCTTTGAACATCAGGTGTTCGAGATAGTGCGCCAAGCCTGTAGTTTCAGCGGGGTCGTTCTTTGAACCGGTACGCACGGCGATATAAGTCTGGATGCGCGGCTCCTCGTTGTTGACGCTCAGATAGACGGTCAAGCCGTTGTTTAAAGTGTAGATGCGGGCTTCGGTAAGGTCGCCCTTTACGGTTTCATACTTGTACTTGCTTTCTTGCTTCTTGTTGCAAGCGCAAAACAGCATGACGAGTGCCATGCCAAACAGCATGGTCTTTAAATGTCTTGGAGTTTTCATTTTGAATTGATTAAGTTTACTAATTCATATCCGCGGCAAAATTAGTTAAAATCAAGTCATCTTTTATAAGCAAGTTACAATAATCTTTGAAGGGCCGTTTCTTCCGAAAGAATTCGCTTTTTATCTCAAGTAAAGCCCACGAGGTTTTGTGTTTTACTCACATAGTGCATTTTATAGGGCTGTCACACTGTGGCAGCCGCATAAGGTTTTCCCCATCATGCGGCTGCCGTGGTACGACAGCCCTACAACCATTAATTATTTCACCACCTTCTTGAACACAATCTGTTCAATGCCGACGTCTTCCTTAAGGTCGTAGAAACTAACGGCGATGCTGCCATCTTTGTTCACGAGGAAACCGCAAGGGAGCTCTTCGCCCAGCTGGCTGCCATCGGGATTCATGGGCTGAATGGAACCGATAGTCTTGCCATCGAAAGAATAGACAAACGGCAGGCCAACGTCTTCAAAAACAGTAGACTTGCTTCCAGCTTTACTTGCGGTCAATGTCATGACGAAGTAACCACTGGTCTTGGATTCAAACTCCATATCCATGCTCATGGTATAATTGGTGCCATCTTTTTTACCAGTACCCACACCTTCCCAAGACGTGTTTTCAAGCCCGTTTGTCGTTGAGCCATCCAACTTGAAATTGATAGGCATCATGTAACTCACGCGGACTGGTTTGCCTTCTTGTTTTCCAGGCTTCCATTTCGGCATGCCTTTAATCACACGGACAGCCTCTTCGTCGCAGCCACCGCCAATGCTGCGAAGCACTTTCACTTCATTGACGCTGCCGTCTTTCTCGATAACGAAACTCACAAACACCCTACCTTGGATTTCCTTGTCTTTCGCCTCCTGCGGATACGTGATATTGTCCGAGACATATTTCAGTAAGGCTTGTTCGCCGCCTGGGTATTGAGGCATTTCCTCAACGATTTGATAGACACCGTTTTTGTCGGGTTTCATATCTGGTTTACTTACGTCAGCTTTTTGTGCAGGTTTCGTAGGTTGGCCATCCGATAACTTAAATGTAAGCGGCATCATGTAGCTGACACGGACTGGCTTGCCATCTTTAATGCCAGGCTTCCATTTCGGCATGGCACTGATGACACGAACAGCTTCTTCATCACAGCCACCACCGATGCCCCGCATGACTTTCACATTGGACACGCTTCCGTCTTTCTCGACAACGAAACTGACGAACACACGACCATCGATTTCCTTGTCTTTGGCCTCTTGTGGATACTTGACATTGTTAGCGACGAACTTCATCATAGCGGCTTCTCCACCTGGGAATTGAGGCATTTCGTCAACGATTTGATAGATGCTGTCACCAACGGATTTGTTTTTCAGTGTTTGATAAAGATCTTCTTTGACGGCTTGGAAACTGCTATCGATGCCCACATTTGTCACCTCGACATTGATGTCCTCGTCGGTCATGATTTTGTTTTTGAGTTTGTTGACAATGTCACCTGAAATAGTGAAAGGATCCATGCTGTACATCATCGTATCACCATGCTTTTCAACCTCTCTGATGGTGAAATTGATGTTAGGGTTAGGCGTTCCTTCGGCTGTGAAATTTTTTACCGTGAAAGTCTTTCGCAGCTCTCCCGTAAACGGGTCGACAGCTTCGGAACTCTCAAACTTGGTGTATGTGCCGTCTTCGTAGTAGACAACGGTGTCCTTCAACTGCATCTGGGTTCCGTCGTCATTGAAAAGCTCGAAGTCCCCCATTTGGATAGTGAGAACGTCCTTCTTAATGGCATCTGACTTTTGTTCTTGTGCCGTCACTTTCGTGTTGGCAATCATCAGGATAGCCAGCACCGGCAATGTCGCCAAGAGCCTCCACCAGAGGCCCTTGGCCTTTTCATTCTTTGTAATCATCTTGATTCGTTTTTTGGTAAGGATTAAACTGAAATTATTGCTCATTTTGCTGAAATCGACAGCCGTGCACTGCTGCAAAATCAGCATCATGTAGTTCTTTTTGTCAACGCCGGTGGCCACCACGTCGCGGTCTGCCTGGTATTCGTGAAGGCTCTGCAACTCCTTTTTATACAAGTAAACGAATGGATTGAACCATTGCAGAATCATCATCACCTCAGCAAAAAGGATGTCATACGAATGGCGGTGACTGATGTGGCTCATCTCGTGCCGCATGATGTCGGGATCCACGTTTTCGTTGGGGAAGAAGGCATAACGGAAAAAGGAGAAGGAGCCTTGCTCACGGCCCGTGAACACCGCCGTGCAGCCGCTCATCTTGCGCTTTGGCGAGCGGATGATGAGCGCGACGAGTTTCCCCAACTTGAAGAGAAACAGCAGCGTCATCACGCCGACACCTATTAAATAAATGCCGCCCACGACTTGCCAAAGGCTGAAACGCGAAGGCGTGGCATTGGTGGTCACAGTCACTTCGGGCAATACGGGCTGACCGTCAGGCGTGACGATGACTTCGCTCAACATGATTCCGCCACCAAACAGGTTTTGCTTCAACACCACCATCTGCTGTGATTCCATTCCCGAAAGCAGGCCGAGCAAAGGCATGGCCAAGGCTATCAACAGGCTTGTCAGCAGAAAGAAACGGTTAAAAAACAGGCGGTTGCTGTTGCGGAACAATAGGCGATACACCAACCAAAAAACCGCGACGGTGGCTGCGATGGGTAGCAGATGACCGATAATCAATTCTTGTGCTTTCATGGCTTATTTCCTTTCTGAAGCGATGGCCTCGTCGATGGTTTTTCTCATTTCCTCCAACTCCTCGATGCTGAAATTCTCCTTTTTGGCGAAAGCTGAAACAAGGGTGAGGTATGAATTGTTGAAGTAGCGCTCCACCACGCTTCCGAGGTAGCGCTGTGAGTATTCCTCCTTGCTGATAAGCGGGCTGTAACGGTTGGCGCGACAAAACGTCTCGTGCCTCACAAAGCCCTTCTTTTCCAGGATTTTGATGACAGTCAGCACCGTGTTGTAGGCAGGCTTGGGTTCGGGGAAGGCTGCCATAATCTCATTGGCAAAGCCCTGTCCAATTTTCCAGAGGACTTGCATCACTTGTTCTTCCCCTTTGGTCAACTCTCTCATTACGATTGTGTTAGAGCTTGAATTTTCTTTTTTTCGTGCCATTTTATTCGGAGTTTTGATTGTTATTTCATTGCAAAAATACAGAACTTTTTGAATATACAACTATATTATTAGTTATTTTATTGCATTTCTCGACAAATATTTTCGATTTTTTTTGTTTCCGATGGATTTTCAATAAACTATGTTGACTGTTTTGCTCATCTTGATGAGCTTGATCGTTTCTTCGTCGGAGAGGATGAAGTCGTTGTCGCGCACCACAATCAGCTCCATGTCAGGCTTTTCCACGATTTCCCAGGGGAAGCGTTCCAATAGGTTGTGCTCGCAGTCGAATTCCACCAATGACTTCATCTTCGACAGATTGGGCAGGTCCAGCAGATGATTGAAGCCCACGCCGAGGCGCTCAATCGAGTCCATCTCCGTGATCCATTCGGGCAAGAAGTGCAGTTCATTGTGGTGTATATAGAAATACTTCAGTTGTTTCAAGTTGCGCAAGGTGTCGGGAATCTTCTCGATTTTGTTGAACGAGAGGAAAAGTTGCTGCAAGCCGTCCATATTACCCACGAAATCAGGGATTTGGTTGAGATTGTTTTTGTAGAAATCAAGGTGCTTCAATGCTTTGAAATCGGCCAAAACTTCTGGAATTTCCTCGAAATTGTTCTCATAGAAAATGAGGCTCTTCATCTGTTTCAGTTGTGCAAACGAACAGGGCAGCGAATGGAGCTTGTTTTTGGCCAAATTCATATTCTCGCAACACAACTGCCCGACATTGTTGGGCAATTGCTCAATGCCATTACCGGCCAACAGGATTTGTTTGGTTTTCGCGAGGTGGCGAATGTCTGATTTCCGCAGCTTCAATTGGTTGAAATTCAATGTGATATCCTCCAAACTGTCGAGTTCCAGAAGCCATCTTGGGATGTAACGGATTTGGTTGCCTTCAAGATTGAGCGATTTCAAGTGTTTGCAATGGCGAATACTGGATGGAATGCGTTTTAATTCGTTGTTGGTCAAGCTGATGTCCTGAATATGGTTGTCCTTGGGGAAGTCGATTTTGCGGATTCCGCAGCGGTCGAGGTTGACGTGGGTTAGGCTGTCGGACGAAAACAGTGATTTGTCCACTTTCGGCGTCTCGTTGCCCGAAAAACTGATCATCCACACCTTATTATATTTGGAGAAGTCTGGCAGAGAATCCAAGTAAGCCCAACTCAGTTCAAGCATCTTGACAGAATCAGGGTGCATTTTTTCCAATTCCTCAAAGTACGCTTTGGCATTTGCACGACCATTTTCCCTCATCTCGCGCAATTGTTCTTCGCTGAAATACCCATTGTATGCAGGTTTCGCTGGCGGTTGTGTTGAACAAGCGAAAAATATGCAACTAATTGTAAAACAAAATAATATGATTTTTTCAGGCTTCATTTTCGAGTGATTTGACGCAGCAAATATACATAAAAAATGAAATATGAAACGAATTTATTAGTTTTATTGCGATTTTTTTTCATTAGGTGACAAAAAACTTCATTTAACGCGTTTTTGGTTCAACGAATCAGATTATTCCCTATCTTTGAGCCGCAAAACTTAACCAGAATGAGCGAAGAAAACAGCAAATGGCTGGTCATTGTCAATCCAAAGGCTTCCATTGGGAAGGCGGGAAAAGATTGGCCACAAATAAAGCAAGCACTTGAAAAAGAGAATATTAACTTTGATTTTATCATCACCGAATACCAAGGCCATGCCATCGATTTGGTACGCGACAACATCACCGAGAAAGGCTACCGCAACATCATTTCAGTAGGCGGAGATGGGACTAATAATGAAATCATCAACGGCATTTTCACCCAACAACGTTTCCCCACGGAGAGCATCAACATGGGCATCATCCCCATTGGAACTGGCAATGACTGGCGACGCGCTTTCGGTTTTTCGCTTGATTACCATGAGAATGCCAAGATTTTGAAAGCCAAGAATCTTTTTGTCCATGACATTGGAAAAGTGACCTACTACAACGACAACAATCCGAAAGTGCGTTACTTCTTGAATGCCGCCGGGACTGGTTTGGATCACATGGTTTGCGAGTCAACCAACCTCTTGAAACAACAGGGTAAGGGTGGCTCGGCACGCTATCTCGGTAGCGTGGTGAAGAGCCTCATCAAATACAAAGGCGACCGCGTACATATCACCATCGATGGAAAGACGGTTTTCGACGACGAAATCCTTAACCTCTCCCTCGGTAATTGTGCCTTCAACGGAGGTGGCATGATGACAATGCGTGGTGCCATCCCCAACGATGGCCTGTTGGATGTCACCGTCATCCGAAAGGTCTCCATGGTGAAATTTGCCGCCAACGTGAAAAGTCTCTACGACGGCTCCTTCATCGATAAATTTGATGAAGTGGAAACCTACAAGGGAAAGCATATCAGGGTGGCTTCCATTCCCCCACATGCACTCAAATTAGAGACCGAAGGCGAAAATCTCACCAATTCGCCCTTCGACTTTGAGATCCTGCCCAAAGCGATTAATATGGTAATACCAGAAAAGGCGATGGGCTTATGGCCTTAGGCCCTGTCTAAACTCCAAGTTGAACCTAAAGCCAACTGACCTTGAATCTTGAAATTTGAAATACGCAGTATTCAACGTAGTTAAATCTTAAATCTTTAAATACCAAACAATAATGACAAACATCGACGACATTAATTTCGAAAACAAGCGCGTGGTTATCCGCGTCGACTTCAACGTTCCGCTGGACGACAACTTCAACATTACTGACGACACCCGTATGCGTGCCGCCTTGCCTACTATTAATAAGGTATTAAATGACAAGGGTATGGTCGTGCTGATGTCGCACCTCGGTCGCCCGAAGAAGAACCCCGACCCGAAGTATTCCATCAAGCCGATTATCAAGCACCTGGAAGAACTCTTGGGTCGTCCAGTGCAATTCGCCGACGACTGCATGAAAGCCGCTGACAAAGTGGCCGCCATGAAACCTGGCGAAGTGTTAGTGCTCGAAAACCTCCGCTTCTATGCTGAAGAGGAAGGCAAGCCACGTGGCATCGAAAAGGGTGAGGAAGGCTACGATGACGCCAAGAAAGCCATCAAAGCCTCGCAGAAGGAGTTCACCAAAACCTTGGCTGGCTATGGTGAGTACTACATCAACGACGCTTTCGGCACCGCCCACCGCGCCCATGCTTCGACCGCTCTGATTGCCGACTACTTTGATGCCGACCACAAAATGTTCGGCTACTTGATGGGCAAGGAAGTGGCTGCCGTGAACAAGGTGATGAACGAAATCCAGCATCCTTTCACTGCCATCATGGGTGGCTCAAAGGTTTCCACGAAAATTGAAATCATTGAAAATCTGCTTACTAAGGTCGACAACCTCATCCTCTGCGGCGGCATGACTTACACCTTCAAGAAGGCTCTCGGCGGCAAGATTGGCAACTCCATCTGCGAAGACGACAAACTTGACCTTGCTCTCGACATCCTCGCCAAGGCCAAGGAAAAGGGCGTCAACCTCGTGCTCGCCATCGACTGCGTTGTCGGTGACAAGTTCGGCAACGATGCCAACACCCAAGTCGTTGACCCGATGAACATCCCCGAAGGCTGGGAAGGCATGGACATCGGCCCGAAGACCCGCGAACTTTTCGCCAACGTCATCAAAGGCTCCAAGACCATCCTTTGGAACGGTCCCTGCGGCGTGTTTGAGTTCGACACCTTCGCGAAAGGCTCAAAGGCCATCGCTGAGGCCATTGCGGCAGCCACCAAGGACGGCGCTTTCTCACTCATCGGCGGCGGCGACTCCGTGGCTTGCATCAACAAGTTCGGCCTCGCCGACCAAGTTTCCTACGTCTCCACCGGCGGCGGCGCCTTGCTTGAAGCCATTGAAGGCAAGGAACTGCCTGGCATTGCGGCGATTAAGAAGTAACATTTTGGCTGTTGGCTATTAGCCGTTAGCTATTAGCATAAAAGCTAGTAAGCTAACGGCTAATTGCTAATAGCCTAAAAGCCAAATAAACACCTATGAAGAACCTTTTTTTTACACTTATTTTTATTTTTGGGCTTTGGGCGGTGCTGAACGCTCAATGGGTGAGTCCAGGCAACGGAACGACATACACCCTGCCTGACTTGGTGGCCGTTTCCCACGGCGTCGTCACCAACACAGGAAACGTATTTGCCGTAAATAGTGACATTACTATCTCGCGCAACGATGTGTTGAAAATCGACAACCAAGTCGCGAGAATCGATGCGGGAAACGTGCTCATCACCATCAACGGTTCCATGATATGCGAGAATACCGAAAGGGTAAAATTGTATGGCACCCTGACGGAACATTTCAGCATGAGGTTCGAAAATGCCACTAATTGTGAGCTTAAGACCTTGTATTTCAGCGATGGCGCCGGCATCAAGTTGATTGAGTCAAACGTGAATTTCATCGACTGCAAGTTCGTCTATTTCACCCGCGATTACAGTAACGCCGTCATCGATTTCATGAACTGCAATCCCTTGATTGAGGATTGCTATTTCCTCCTCAATGAAGGCGCTGCCATCAGCTCGCCCGCCAACGGGCAAGGCTCTCCACGCATCTTGAACTGTCAGTTAGACTCGAACGTAAATGGCATAAACAGCCCGCAAATCAATCTCGGACCTGGCAGCGAAGACACCATTTTCATCGTTGGCAATGAAATTGACGGCACGTATGCACCGTGGCATGTTGGCGGGATTTCCGTAGCCGATCTTATGGGATACGGATCGACAAAAGTGTTGGTGAGAGGAAATTATGTGGTTAATGGACGTTACGGCTACAACCAGCAAGGGCAGACTATCTCTTCCGTTATCGAGTGGAATCAATTCATTGACAACCATTTTGAGGACAACCCCATGAACGGCGGAAGCGGCATCTCGATTTATGGCTACTCGACCAATTGCAAGGCAAAACTTCGCAACAACGTCATTACGGGCAACCTTTGGGGCATCACTGCCATCTATTTCCATGACATTGACCTCGGCACCGAAGACGACTGGGGATATAATGAGATTCACGACAATGGCAACGAAGGCATAGTATATGATCTCTACAACAACTCCACTTGCGATTTTATGGCTGTCGGTAACAATTGGGGGACTTCCAATGTGCACGAAATCGAGGAACATGTTTTCCATCAAACCGACGACCCAAGCTTTGGCCTGGTCACCTATGTTCCATTCATCGACGTTGATGGGATAAGTGAGACCAAAACCGTTGGCTTTGATGTGGTTCCCAACCCAGCTTTCAACGGCACGTTCAGCCTTATCTTGGACGAGGAAATGCCCTCCGAAGTGGTGATTTACAACTTCAACGGGCAAAAAGTCGCTTCGCAACACATTGAAAACAAAACAAATACAATCGATGTAAACGCATTGGGGAGTGGACTGTATTTCATAGAGGTGAAGAATGAAATTTCAAAAGCGGTGAAAAAGTTGGTTGTCAAGTAAATACGTCAACAAACCAAAAGAATGAAAAGGCGGCTTCGGCTGCCTTTTTTGATGTAATCTTGGAGAATAAACAAAAAGTGCCTATTTTTGTGCAAAATTTAACTGCGTAGAATCTAAAGATTTCAAACCATGTCCAAAACCATCGTCAACATCATTGATAAAAGCAACCCACTACCCGCCTATCTGTTCACCAAGGAATATTACGAAAAGGGCGACGACCTGCTGTTCATCTCCACGCAAGAGGAAGCCGATAGTATTCAACGGTTAGCCAATTCATTGGAAATCGAAGAAACCTTGGTGAAGAGAATCATCGTCAAGCGGTATCAGGACAACCTGCTCTATGAGCGCATTTGTCGTACCATCAAAGACCAGTTGAGCCAAGAAAAGCAGTATTACCTCAATCTGGCGGGTGGTAACCGTTACATGACCTTGTCGGTGCAGCATGTCTTCGAGGAGTTCAACACCTTGTTTTTCTACACGCAAACTCGTGAGAATCAAATAGTAAAGACCATTTTTGACAATAGCATTTATGACGACGACGATGAGGTGTTCCCCATTCGCCACCGCATGACCCTGAAAGAGTATTTCAGTCTTTACGGGCTTGAAAGCGACTTGGATCAGCCCCGCAAAATGGTGAAAGAAACGGCCTTCTCGCAGCATCTGTTTACCATGTTTTCACAAAACATGTTAGCTCGCGGTGACTATCAGGTAATGGAAGCCTTGCGCGAGAAGTACCGCAACTGGAAGTTCCTCATCGTTTCGCAGGTGGAGAATCCTGACAAGGACTATATGACTGCCATACCCAGCCTCAACAAGTTCTTGGATTTCATCGGCTTCGTTCCCGAGCGGAGAGGTTCCTTGCAAAGCTATGAGATTGAGTATCTTACGGGCGGTTGGTTTGAGGAATATGTCTATGCATTAATAAAAGAGGTACTCCAACCCGACGACATTGCCATGGGCGTACACATTTCTAACGGCGTCATCAAGCACAACAACGAATTAGACGTTTGTTTTATCAAGGCCAACAAGTTGTTTGTCATCGAATGCAAGACTGGCGTGACCAACGAGAGCCTTTTTAATGAAATCGTTTACAAAGTCTGTGCGCTGAAGGAAGTGCTTCTCGGCACTAGCAATTCTTACATTTTCTCGCTCAAGAAAGACCACAAGGGCAACTGGAAAAAGACTGCGAAATACATGGGCATCACCTTCTGTGATTGGCTTAACCTGACCATGCCTGAACGGTTGAAGAGCATCCTGAATGAGATGAATCGGATTGCCAAGGAGAAGTGATTATATCTATCGATTGATGCTGTAAATTAGCAATTATTCTCAAACACTGCCATTTCCGAAGTAATTCTAATTGAAGCTTTCTGCCCCAAAACCATCACCCGATTGTCGTCAAAATGCCCGGCGGGGAAACCGAAACACAGCGGATAGTCGTAGTCCTTGACCACCTCGGCAATCACCTCCTCGACGGTTTGGCCAAAAGGATGTGCATTGTCGTGGATTTGGGTCAGGCCGCCTACGATAAGACCTTTCAAGTTAGCGAGTTTTCCAGCACGCTTTAATCCACGCATCATCCTGTCAATGTGATAGATATACTCGTCCACCTCCTCAATGAACAGGATTTTCCCGTCCGTTTCTGGAAAAATGTCTGAGCCGTTGATGCCCATCAGTACAGACAAATTTCCACCCACAATTTCGCCTTCCATCTCGCCCAAACGGTTCAAAGGATTTGTGGGCAAATCGTAACGCAAAGGCTTACCTGTCAGCGCGTTAAATAAAGACTTTTTGGCCTCCTCAGTCTTGTTCGTGAAGTAAAAAGGCATGGGCGCATGAAGCGAAGGAATGCCCAGACGCTGTAACTTGCCGTGAATGACCGTGCTGTCGCTGAAGCCCGCAATCCATTTCGGATGTTGTTGAAACTTAGTGAAGTCCAATTTATCGATGATACGGATGCCGCCGTAGCCGCCCCGAGCGAGCCAAATGGCTTCAATTTCCTCGTTGTCAAGGTATTCTTGAAAGACAGCAGCCCGAAAATCGTCGTCACCAGCAAAAATATGATGCTCGGCGAAAAGTCGGTCGTCATAAACGGGGACAAAACCTTGCTCTTTCAGCCATTGGATGCCGTAGGCCATTTCATCGGGTGTTACACAACGCGCTGGTGCGACAATAGCGATTTTTGAACTTTGTTTTAAGAACGGAATAATCATGTCTTTTTTCTTTTTGTCACAAAACCAACAAAACTTTCAAAACCTTAGTCTCTTTTTTTGACTGGCAACGGCTCGCAACCGCTTGCCGTTGGAAAGAAGCCGGTTGGCGACTTTCCCTGCCCGAAAAATGGTTTTGCCCGTTTTGCAAGTTTTGTGATACCATTACTCCCTTATTATTTCTGTTTCTTCAAGTGCCTCGCCATCGTACTTCACCTCCGCGCCTTGGTTGTAGGTGACGGTGAAATACAATTCGCCTGTTTCCAAATATTTCTTCCAGTCGCCGTGGCGCACACCGGCAGCATAGCTTTGGATTTCGCGCAGGCGGCCGTTCTCATAGTAGAAAAAATGCTCGCCGTCAGGATAGCCCGCATTGAAAGTGCCTCGGAAAGCCAGCTTGCCGTTGTCGTAATAGGAAACCCACTCACCCACCTGCTTGTCGGTGCGGTACTCGCCCTCGGTACGCATGTCGCCAATCTGCTCGCTCCATTTTCCAGCCTTCATGCCGTCAAAATAGTTGCCCGAAACGATGACATTGCCTTTGGTGTCATATTCCTTGTATGGGCCGTTCGCCTTGCCTTTGTAAAACTGCTCCTCAATTTGCTTCTGCCCGTTGTCGTAATACCAAGTCCAAAGGCCGTCGGGGTCACCGTCATTATAGGTGCCAACTTCCTGAACCTTACCGTTTTGGTAAAAGAACTTCCACTCGCCAGAGCGTTTGCCGTCGATGAAAAGCCCCTCGGCACGCAGGGTGCTGTCGGGATAGAACTCCTTGTACTCGCCGCGCCGCTTGCCGTCGGTATCAACTACGCCCTGACTAATCAGCGCGCCCTTTTTGTAGGTTTGTGAATTGATGACTTTGCCTTGTTCATCGAACTCGCGCCAAATGCCTTCGCGTTTACCGTCGCGGAAGGAGGCCTCGCGTTTCACCTGGCCGTTGGGATAATATTCATGCTGCACGACGAGCGGCTTTTGGTCGCCTTCAAGCACCTGTTCCACATCGTTCACAAACTTAGTGATTTTCTTCAAATTGCCTTTCTCATCGTACTCCTTATAGAAGCCATCGCGGAGGCCGTGGCGGTAGTAACACTCGGTGTGCAGACTCCAATCGTCAAAGAAAGTTTTCCAATAGCCGTGTTTCTTGCCTTCGCGGTCGTATCGGTTCAGGGCCTCGCGTTTCATCATGAAGCCCTTGCGATAGGTGATGAATTCTTTCAGCAAGCCCGTCGTGTCGAAAACGGGCGAAAAACCTTCCTCGAAGCCGTTGATGAAATTCATGGTCTGCAAAACGTGTCCCTTGCGGTCAAGGCGCTGACCTTCACCTGATTTCACGTCGTTGACAAAAGGCTCCACCAGAATCTCATCTTTGCTGAAAGTGTAGCGTGGACCGTTTTTCAAATCTTTTTTATAGTTGACAATCAAGTTGGTATCTCCATTTTCCGCAAAAAACATCCAGGTGCTGTCTAGGAGGAAATCGGTGCGCTTGCCGATGGATTTCAGTTGGCCGCTTTCGTAATACGTTTTCCAAAGGCCGTCGGGCTTGCCGTTGCGGAGCGTTCCTTCCGATGAGACTTGTCCGTTAGGATAGGTATATTGCTGATATTCAGACTGAGAGAATGCGCTCAGTCCCAAAAACAGAAACAAGATAACGAGTATTTTTTGTTTGGTATGTCGCATAAGTTGGATGGTTTTCTGCGCTTCAAAAGTACGGAAAAAGCGAAACTTACAGGGGCTTTCCCTTGATTTTTTCCACTTTTTTCAAAAAAACGCACTTGGTTTCCCAAAATATTCCTATTTTTGCAGCCGCAATTGAGAAGCCACTTTAGCTCAGTTGGTAGAGCAACGCATTCGTAATGCGTAGGTCGTTGGTTCGAGTCCGACATGTGGCTCAGCAAAGAGTTTCGGAAACGGAACTCTTTTTTTTGTTGCCTTTCTGGACATCTCCGACAACAAAAAAAGCCCGCTGAAAATCAGCAGGCTAGATGAGGTACCTGGCGGACTCGAACCGCCGTCCCCGGTTTTGCAGACCGATCCCT